>CAMPHD010000005.1 GCA_946885765.1 uncultured Thalassospira sp. | reverse complement strand
AATTTCAACCCGTCAAGGCGGCCCTTGTGTTCCCTGACGGTCATAAGGTCGGCCATGATCTGACACGGGTGACTTTGGTCGGTCAGACCGTTGATCACCGGAACGGTGGCATATTTCGCCAGTTCCAGCAGTTTCGATTCGTCCGTGGTGCGGATCATGATCGCATCAACAAAACGCGACAAAACGCGTGCAGTATCGGCAATGGTTTCCCCGCGACCAAGCTGCGAACTTGCCGCATCAAGGATGACAACATCGCCGCCAAGCTGCCGCATGCCGACTTCGAATGACACGCGTGTACGGGTCGATGGTTTTTCAAAGATCAGGGCAAGGGTTTTGCCTGCCAGCGGTTTGTCACCAAACGGTGCCTTGCCTGCCTTTTCCACCGAACCGAGTTCAAGAATATCGTTCAGTGTTCCCGCCGACATTTTGTCGATATCGAGAAAGTGCCTGATATCAGTCATTTCAGTCTTCCTTATTGCGCCAAGGCTGCCGCGGCGGCATCAATTGCTGCCAGCGCCTCGTCGACATGGGTTTTTGTGATGTTAAGCGGCGGCAAAAGGCGCACCACATTGTCACCGGCCGGGACGGTCAAAAGACCCAGTTCACGCAACTTGGCGACAACATCAACATTGGTCGGCACAGTTTTGATACCCAAAAGCAGGCCCATGCCACGAATTTCCGCGATAAAGCCCGGATGTTTTCGGGCAATGGCCGCAAGGCCGTCACGGATCAACTGGCTCATGGCAAGAACATTGTCCATGAAACCGGGTTTAAGGATGACGTCAAGAACCGCATTGGCCGCCGCCATGGCAAGCGGGTTGCCACCAAAGGTCGTACCATGCATCCCGGCGGGCAGTGCCTGTGCCGCGCGTTCGGTCGCCAGCAACGCACCGACCGGAAAACCACCGCCAAGCCCCTTGGCCGATGAAATCAGGTCGGGCTTCATATCCGACCATTCATAGGCATAAAGCTTGCCCGTACGGCCAACACCGGTCTGAACCTCGTCAAACATCACAAGCAGGCCGAACTCGTCAGCCGCCTTGCGCAAACCTTCAAGATAGCCTTCGGGGGCCTTGCAAATACCGCCTTCACCCTGGATCGGTTCGACCAGAATACCGGCTGTCTCAGGCGTGATCGCATCGCGCAATTCATTCAGATTACCAAATGCAACGCGGTCGAAGCCATCGGGCATCGGGCCAAAGCCCTCGCGGTATTTATCGCTATAACCGGCGGTCAGGGTGCCAAGGGTCCGGCCATGGAAGGCATTGGTTGCCACCAGAATCCGGTTCTTTTCAGCATGACCGCTGACATACTGGTAACGGCGCAGCATCTTGATGCCGGCTTCGTTGGCCTCGGCCCCGGAGTTACAGAAGAACACCGTATCGGCGAAGGTATTTTCAACCAGACGCGCAGCCAGCTTTTCCTGCCCAGGCACCCGGTACAGGTTCGAGGTATGCCAGACCTTTTTGGCCTGTTCAGTGATCGCCTCAACCAGATGCGGATGGGCATGACCCAGCGTATTTACCGCGATGCCCGTCCCGAAATCGAGGAATCGTCGGCCATCCTGCGCATAGAGATAAGGTCCTTCACCTTTCTCAAAGGCCAGATCGGCCCGCGCGTAGGTCGGCATGACGGGAGTAATCACTTCTTCATTCCTCAATCAGGGGTAAAAATCATTCCTGACCAGAAGGTCAGTTCCGGCAGAATACCGGGAAGCCGCGGAGTATCAAGAGATTCCTGACCTCTGTCAACGGCGCAAAACCCCGTATGCGGACAGGGCTGATATGAAAAAGAGCAGCATCCAATGCGGAATGCTGCCCTTAAACGGAATTTAATGCTGAAAGTCGCACTGTTTTGGCGATCAGGCCTTAAGCTTGTAACCGCTTTTGATCATGCGATAGCACAAAATCCAAAGCAGGACATTGACCACAGCCAAGACCACAACTCCGGTCATTACCGTGCCGTCTGAAACCCCGGTAAAGCCATAGCGGAACCCGTCAATCATGTAGAAGAACGGGTTGTAATGGACCAGCACCTTGCCAGCTTCGGGCAGGTTTTCGGCGCTATAGAATGTACCCGACAGGAAGGAAAGCGGGGTGATGACAAAGTTGGTGACAACCGCGATATGGTCAAATTTCTCGGACCAGACACCACCGGCAATACCAAGCAGCGACAACATCAGCGACGCCGAAATCCCGAAATACAGGATTGCCCATATATTATGGATGCCGACATCAACAAAGAACGCCATGACAATGGTGGTGGCAACACCAACCATAATCCCGCGCGTCACCGCACCGAATGCAAAACCGGCAACCATTTCACCGGCCGAAAGCGGCGGCATCAAAACATCAACAATGTTGCCCTGTACCTTCGAGATGATGATCGAGCTCGAAGTATTGGCAAAGGCATTTTGGGCCATGGTCATCATGACCAGACCGGGGGCAAGGAAGGTGGCGAAAGGAACGCCGTTTACCGTCTCGACCGCGCGCCCGAGTGCCAGAAGGAAGACCGCCATGAACAACAGGCTGGTAACCACCGGGGCCCCGATGGTTTGCAGATGGACGTTCAGAAAACGTCGAACTTCCTTGGCATAAAGCGTCCACAGACCGAGCCAGTTGATCGCGCCCATTTGACGCGGTGCTAGCTCTTGCATGAAAAATCCTTCGGAAAAAAGCAGACAATTGCCGGTAAAATAGGGAGAGTTGGGCATCAAGTGCAAGGGTGCGTATTGATCAGCATTGGATGAAATGAAAGAATCACACGAAAAACACAGTGATTTGGCCTCTGACAGTGGATCGGAAAAAATTGGCGGGAACGCCCGTTTTACGAACAACACAAAGGGAAAAGCCAAAAATCGCAACCCGCGCGAACCCAAAAAGCCGCGCCGGGTCACGCGCGACTATCTGATGAATTATGCCACTTGGTATCTGGAACGCTTTACCGCATCGCGCGCCCGGCTTGAAAAACTGATGCGCGGTAAAATCAGGCTTTCGGTTGCGGAATACGGCACCGATCCGCAGGAAGCAGAAGAATGGATGAAAAGCGTTCTGAACACTTGCGAGAATGCCGGATTTATCAATGACACCGCCTATGCCAAGGGACGTGCCAGATCGCTTTTGCGCAAGGGCAAGGCTATGCGGGTTATTGCCGCCGATCTGAATGCACGCGGCATTGCATCGCACATGATCGATGACACCATCACCGACCTCAGGCAGGAAGCCGATCAGGCGGCATATGAAGATGTCCGGGGTACTGATCCCAACCTTGCAGCCGCTGCGGCCTATGCCAGACGCCGTCGGCTTGGCCCGTTTCGCCGCCCCGACCAGCGCGATGAAAAACGCGACAAGGATCTGGCCGCACTTGCCCGGCAGGGATTTGGCTATGACACCGCCACCCGGATCATTGATGGCGATCTGGATCACCTGAACGATCTGTTATCCATGATTGACGGCATCTGATTGCCGTGCTGGCGTTTTTCGGGCACCGAAAGAATGCGTTTCCGTGTTGTGTGGAACAAATGCCGCCCAGACAAGTTCCATAAAAGCGTAGACCCCAAGGCAAGACGAGAGAGATCAAGTCATGACCGCACAGACACGCAAGGCAACGCTTTACCGGATGGTGATGGACGAGCATATCTGCCCGTTCGGTCTGAAATCGCGCGACCTTCTAAAAAGGGAAGGATACGTCGTAGATGATCACTGGCTGACCACCCGGAAAGAAACCGACGACTTTCAGGCCGAACACAATGTCGATACGACACCCCAGACATTTATTGATGGCGAACGGATCGGCGGCCATGACGAATTGCGGGAATATTTCGGCAAGCCGGTACATGACGGCAATTCGGTTACCTATCAGCCGGTCATTGCGGTTTTCGGCATGGCAGCCCTTATGGCGCTGGGCCTTAGCTGGGCTGCATTTGGCGATTTTCTGACTGTTCGGGCGGTTGAGTGGTTCATCGCAACGTCGATGTGCATTCTTGCCATCCTGAAGCTTCGGGATCTGGAAAGCTTTTCGAACATGTTTCTGGGTTATGACCTTTTGGCGCAAAGGTGGGTGCGATATGCCTATCTTTACCCGTTTGGTGAAGCGCTGGCGGGTGTGCTCATGATTTTTGGTGCGCTTATGTGGCTTGCAGTCCCCGTTGCCCTTTTCATCGGGACAATCGGGGCGATATCGGTTTTCAAGGCGGTTTATATCGATAAACGCGACCTTAAATGTGCCTGTGTCGGTGGGGACAGCAATGTTCCGCTTGGTTTCATTTCCCTAACGGAGAACATCATGATGGTCGCCATGGCGATCTGGATGATGGTGAAATAGGCAACAACAGACTGGTGCAATCGGAATCCAGCCCCTAAAAAGAACCGATACAGGCTGTCTTTTGCGTGAAGGAGAACCATGAATATGATGGTCCGCATCTATCACAATCCGCGTTGTTCCAAGTCCCGCCAGACCCTTGCACTGATTGAGGAACAGGGGATCACCCCCGACGTGATCCAATATCTGGATACACCCCCGACCCCGCAGGAATTAAACGAAATTCTTGGCATGCTGGGCATGGCCCCGGAAGATATCCTGCGCAAAAAAGAAGCCAAAGAAGAAGGCATTGCCGATCTTCGCGGTGACGAGTTGATCGAAGCCCTGTGTGCCCATCCGCGCGCGATTGAACGTCCGATCGTGGTGAACGGTAAAAAAGCCGCCCTTGGGCGACCGCCGGAAAGTGTTCTGGAAATCCTTTAGGCCGACCTGAAATATCGAATGACTTCAAACGCCTGTGCCATTTCCGCACGGGCGTTTTTCGTTATTAATAAAAGTCGAACGGGCGCAAAGTCATTATGTCTAATCCAAAGACATAAATGTCGGGAGGTTGCTGATGATTGCTGCGTTTGCCCTGATCCTCGTCTGCCAACTGTTTGGCGAGGTGATATCGGAACTGTTTGACCTGCCGGTCCCCGGCCCTGTGATCGGACTTGGGCTTTTGTTTATCGGGCTGATCGTCAAACGCCACCCGCCCAAGGTTTTGACCGATGCAGCCGATAACCTTCTGATCCATTTTTCGCTGCTGTTCGTTCCGGCCGGTGTCGGTGTCGTGACACAGCTTGACCGCCTGCGCGGGGACTGGTTACCGATTGCGGCAGCCCTTATTTTCTCCACCCTGCTTGCCATGGTCTTGACCGCCCTTCTGATGTCGAAACTTCTTCCCAAACCGAAGACATCCGTTAGCGACGGAGAGGCAAAATAATGGGCGAGACAGATATCACACAGCTTTGGGTTTATCTTTCGACCAAGCCGCTGACCGGCCTGACTATTACGCTTGTCGCCTATTCCATCGGGTTCTGGCTGTATCAGAAAACCGACCGCAATCCGGTTTGCAATCCGGTGGTAATCGCCATCGCTTTGATTGCATTGCTGCTGGAAAGTACCGGCACCCCTTATGCGACCTATTTCGAAGGGGCGCAGTTCGTGCACTTCCTTTTGGGTCCGGCGACGGTGGCACTTGCCGTACCGCTGTTTCGCCAGATGGAAACGCTGAAACGGGCCTTGCCGGTGATTATCTTCGGGGTGCTGTTCGGATCACTGGTTGCCAGTGTCAGCACGGTTGTGCTGGCCTGGGTCCTTGGGGCCAGCCCGGAAACGCTGGCGTCACTGGCACCGAAATCGGTCACGACACCGGTTGCGATGGGTATTGCCGATGAAATTGGCGGTGTCCCCGCCCTGACTGCGGTTTGCGTGATCGCAACCGGCATTGTCGGGGCAACACTGGGCCCGATGGTAATGAATTTGGCACGATTGAAAGACTGGCGTGCGCGCGGATTTGCCATGGGGGTTGCCGCACACGGGATCGGGACGGCACGGGCGTTTCAGGTCAATGAAACAGCCGGTGCGTTTTCCGGCCTGGCGATGGGGCTTAATACCCTTGCCACTGCACTGACACTTCCGTTTCTGTGGCACTGGTTCTTCGGGTGAGCCTTAACCCACCCGAAGTTTCCAGTACAACTTAACCGGCGCGCAGTTGTTTGAGGAAGTCCTGCACGGTTTTTTGCAAGGTTTCGATCTGTCCAGACAAGGCCCCGACATTTGTATCAAGCTCGCTTGCGGCGGCACCGCTGCTGCTTGCGGCCTGATGGATTTCCTCGATATTGCTGACAACCTCGCTTGAACCGCTCGACGCTGTCGCGGCACTGTTGGCGATCTCACTGACGGCAGCATTCTGTTCGGAAACAGATGCTGAAATACCGTTGGTGATATCGTTGATGGTCGCGATGGTCTGGGTCACCTTTTCGATGGCCTCGACCGTCAGTTTGGTTTCACTTTGAATCGCCCCGATCTGCTGTGCGATTTCATCGGTCGCCTTGGCCGTCTGATTGGCAAGGTTTTTGACTTCCTGTGCCACAACGGCAAACCCTTTGCCTGCCTCGCCGGCACGGGCGGCCTCAATCGTGGCGTTTAGTGCCAGTAGGTTGGTCTGGGCCGCAATGTCGTTAATCAGACTAACGACTTCGCCGATCCGTTCCGCTGCATCGGCAAGACCGCTAACCATTTCATTGGCCCGCGATGCTTCACCCACCGCAGTATCAGCGATTGATGTCGATTCGTCGACCTGGTTTCCGATGCCGGTAATTGATGCCGAAAGTTCTTCGGTTGCGGCGGCAACAGTCTGAACGCTTCGGGCCGACTCGTTGGCCGCTTCACTGACATGGCTGCTTTGGCGAACCGAATGATCGGCAGAATCCCGCATCTGACGGGTTGAACGCATCATGCCCTCGGTTGCCTGACGAACCGAGGAAACAATCTGCCCGACAGTTTCCTCAAGCTCCTTCGCAAGGCGGTTGCGCTGCTGAACGCGTTCATCTTCGTTACGTTTTTCGGCCGAAACTCGGGCTTCCTCGGCTTCCTTGATCTGGCCTGCTGTTTCTTTCCAACGAACAAGACCATCAGCAATCACACCGATTTCATCCTTGCGCGCCGTGTAGGCAACATCGCCGGAAAAATCACGATCCACAAACCGCGCAATGGTATTGCCCAAAACATGAAGCGGACCGAGCTGCCAGCGCAGCAAAACCACCAAGAGAATTCCCGCAGCAAGAGCTACAACAATCCCCGACACAGCAATGCGCCATTGAATAGCCGATGCAACCTCGGTGACTTCAGCCTTTTCGATCCCGACATACAGAATACCGACCACATCTCCGCTAGGATTGAAGATCGGCGTGTACTGAGTGATATAAGCGGTCCCAAGAATAACCGCCTCGCCCCGAAAGGTTTTACCCGATGTCACAGGTGCATAGGCTGCACTACCATTTCCCAGCATCGTACCAACGGCACGCTGACCATCAGGCTTGATGATATTGGTCGATACACGTACGAAATCCTTTTCCTCCGGAACCCATGCAAAAACCGTAACCGTCTCGCTGGTTGCCGTCCCGATACGATCAATTAGTTCATGCGATGACAGGTCTGGAATTTCAGGCAAAATCAGTTTGGTCGTTTCACCATCCGCACCGATGGTAACCTTCAATTCCGGATCGGCGTCCTGCAGCAACAATGCTGCAACACGCAGGTTAAGCTTTTGCGATTGCAGACTGGTATCACTGACCTGCTGGTCGATACGCTGCATGATTACCACGCCAAGCAGGAAAATTCCGCTGATCAGAATGATCAAAGCGGCCAACGCAACCTTGAAAACAATACTTCTGGACATATCAGATCGTCCCCTGACCCCAATGCATGATGCCAAGCGGCACCAATGCCAAAAACGCCCACAACCCATGACCCTGACCAACCGTCAGCATGGATCAGAACTTACCAGTACAGCGATTTAAAGATCGCACTTATGTTATTGGAATCTGGTGATCTTTAAAATGCAGTTCAAGAACGTAAAATTAAAACGACTGAACATTTGTGCAAAAAATGATCAAAGCCATCAGAAATCACGCGCCGCCCGACAAGATCAAGTTCAGTAATCGACCTTGACGAAGTAAAGCCCGTCGGCCGGGGCCGTTGGTCCGCCTGCCGTACGGTCGCAGGCTTCGAGTGCAGTTTTGACGTCAATCGGCTGCCAGTTTCCTTTGCCGACCAGAACAAGAGTACCGACCATATTACGCACCTGATGATGCAGGAAGGACCGGCTTTCGGTGTAAACA
The DNA here is from genome assembly GCA_946885765.1 of uncultured Thalassospira sp. The sequence goes on along the minus strand of CAMPHD010000005.1, from coordinate 16,659 downwards.
CGAATATCGAGCGGATCGTGTTCACCCCGGATCACAACAAGCTTTTCCAGTGTCTTCACCGGGCTTTTGGCCTGACATTCACTCGCGCGGAAAGTGGTGAAATCATGCGTTCCGATCAGATAGGACGCAGCCTCATTCATCGCTTCGATATCAAGCGGCTTGAAAATACCCCATGCAAGACCGGCATCAATCGTCAGCGGCGCACGACGATTGATGATGCGATACATGTAATATCGCTTCTTTGACGAAAACCGGGCGTGGAAATTTTCATCGACCTCCACGCAGTCGACAATCGCTACCGGATCGGGTTTGAGGTGATGATTGATCGCATTCATCACGGCATCCGCGAGATAGGTGCGCGGCAGATCAAAATGCACCACCTGTCCAAAGGCATGCACCCCGGCATCGGTCCGACCAGATACATATACGCGCACAAATTCACCGATGAACTTTTCCAGCGCGGTTTCAAAAACCTGCTGGACCGAGATCACCTCGTCCTGGAACTGCCACCCGTGATAGGGGCGTCCGTTATATTCTACGGTACATTTATAGCGCTGCATCGGGTGCTTATAACCAAGCTTCAAAACAAAAACGAGGGGTGATGATCACCCCTCGTTTCGTAACAGATCGCAATAGTGAAACTTACTTCACGCCGTCGCGGTCAAAACCAAGACGCAGGCGAAGGGCGTTCAGTTTGATGAAGCCTTCTGCGTCGCGCTGATTGTAAACGGTATCTGCTTCGAAGGTGACGTGTTCTTCGGAATAGATCGAGTTCGGCGACTTGCGGCCAGTGACGGTAACGTTGCCTTTGTAAAGGTCAAGGCGAACAATGCCGTTGACGGTTTTCTGGGTTTCGTCGATCAGACGCTGCAGGGCCTGACGTTCCGGCGACCACCAGTAACCGTTATAGATCATCTCGGCGTAACGCGGCATCAACTCGTCCTTGAGGTGACCGGCGTTACGGTCAAGCGTGATGCTTTCCATCGCGCGGTGCGCCACCGACAGGATGGTACCGCCCGGGGTTTCATAAACGCCGCGCGACTTCATGCCTACATAACGGTTTTCGACCAGATCAAGACGACCGATGCCGTTTTTGCCGGCAACTTCATTCAGCTTGGTCAGCAGAGTCGCGGGGCTCATACGTTCGCCATTGACGGCAACCGGGTTACCCTGTTCGAACTCGATTTCAATCGTGGTGATCGCGTCGGGTGCATCCTGCGGGGATACGGTGCGCTCGAACATTTTCTCGTTCGGCTTGACCCACGGATCTTCCAGCGCCTTGCCTTCATAGGAAATGTGCAGAAGGTTGGCATCCGTTGAATAGGGGGGTTCGTCCCCGCCGAGTTTATCAGCCGAGATCGGAATCTGATGTTCGCGCGCAAAGTTCAGAAGTGCGGTACGCGAATTCAGTTTCCATTCACGCCACGGTGCAATGACCTTTACGTTCGGCTTAAGCGCATAATAACCGAGCTCGAAACGGACCTGATCGTTACCCTTGCCGGTCGCACCGTGGGACACGGCATCTGCACCGACTTCTTCGGCGATTTCGATCTGGCGTTTGGCAATCAGCGGACGCGCGATCGAAGTGCCGAGCAGATACACACCTTCATAAAGGGCGTTCGCGCGGAACATCGGGAAGACATAGTCGCGGACGAATTCTTCGCGCAGATCTTCGATGAATATCTGTTTGACGCCAAACATCTCGGCTTTCTTGCGGGCAGGTTCAAGTTCCTCGCCCTGGCCGAGATCGGCGGTGAAAGTCACGACTTCGCAATTATATTCTTCGCGCAGCCATTTCAGGATGATGGAGGTATCAAGCCCGCCTGAGTAGGCAAGCACCACCTTTTTGACCTGATCGCTCATTGGAGTGACGCCTTTCTTCTTCCGATGTAAACCGGGGCGCGGCACATGCAGGCCAACGTCCCTTGCGGGGCTGCAACAAATGCATTGCAAAAGTCCCCTAGACCTTGAGCGCGGAGTATAGGAAAACACTAGTGCCGGGCAAGGGGCAAGATGGCCTTCAAGCCAAAAAGGCGCAAAAAGTACGAAAATTCCACCCCGCTTTTGGAAAAATTCACCCTGAATGCTGCGAAATATCGAAGAAACCGAGATCGATCTGCCGCAAATCGGCCCCCTGCCGGTCCGTTTGCGCCCCAGTGCGCGTGCGACGCGACTCAAATTGCGGATCGATCCGGCGTTTGACGGTGTTGAAATTGTCGTTCCGAACGGGATATCGCGCAAAACAGCGATATCGATGCTCTATCAGCATGGTGACTGGGTCACCGCCCATATGAGCCGCCTGCCCGAACGCGTACAGTTCGTGCCGGGCGCATGGGTGCCGTTCATGGGCAACGAACATGCAATCCGTACAGTGCCCGATGCCAAGCGCGGCGTTTGGGCCGAAGCAGGTGTCATCTGGGTCTCGGGTTTACCGGAACATACCAATCGCCGGGTTTCCGACTGGCTGAAAAAGCAGGCAAAGCTTGAAATTGCCCCCCGTGCGCATGCCTATGCCGAGCGGATCGGCAAGAAGGTCAATCGCATTTCGCTGAAAGATACGCGCACACGCTGGGGCAGTTGCTCCTCCAACGGCAATCTGTCCTTTAGCTGGCGACTCGTTCTGGCCCCCGAAGATGTGCTGGATTATGTAGTCGCCCACGAAGTCGCCCATCTTCAGGAACTGAACCACAGCACCCGGTTCTGGAAAGTGGTCGAAGACCTTTATGGCCCATCAAAAAAACAGCAGCACTGGTTAAAAAAGAACGGTTCGGCCCTGCATCGATATGGTGCAGGTAGCTAAACGCCCTACCCGGAGTCCCTGATATGCTGATCCCTGTGGAAACCCTGCTGATTTTCATTCCGACCGCGCTGGCGCTGAACATGACGCCGGGCAACGACATGCTGTTCTGTCTGGGGCAGGGGATCAAGTCCGGACCGCGTGCCGGTTTGACCGCCAGCTTCGGGATTGCAACAGGCGCCATGATCCATACCTTGCTGGCGGGCTTGGGACTGGCTGCCGTGGTTGCCGCCCATCCAGTCGCGCTGGAAATTCTGCGCTGGGCGGGGATTGGCTATCTGGTGTGGCTGGCGATCCAGTCCTTCCGGGATCGCGGGGGCGTTCTGAAACCGGCCAAAACCGCACCGGCAACCGCGATGAAAGCCTGGCGCGACGCGATCGTCGTCAATCTGCTGAATCCCAAAATCATTGTGTTCGTTCTCGCCTTCATTCCACAATTCGTCGACCCGGCACGTGGATCGGTGCTGGCGCAGTTTCTGATCCTTGGCGTAATCCTGAATATCGGCGGCACGATCATCAATTGTCTGGTGGGCGGGTTTGCCGGAAAACTTGGTCAGTTCATGTCGCGTTCGGCCCGTCTGGCACGCGCGTTTCAGATTTTCACCGGTTGCGTGTTTCTGGCACTGGCCGCACGCCTTGCTTTTGACCGGCGTGCATAGGTTACAGCACGCAGCCCGCATTGCGCAGATCGGGCAATTCTGCCCGCAGAAATGACAGAAAACGGCGTTCAACCGCGCTAAGTTCCCCCGACGACCGGAACAGGGCAACGTCCCATTCGATTGCCGGAGTCAGGGGACGGGCGACGACCTTTTCCTCGTCGACCAGCAGGGTTGCGAAGGGATCAATCACCGCAATACCAACATTGCGTTCAACCAATCGGGAAATGGTTCGGATGGTGCGGGCTTCAACCGCGATTTTGCGCGGCCAGCCTGCGATCTGGAAAATGTAGTCAATCTTGGTGCGGAGCGGCGATCCTATCGAAAGTTCGACAAAGCTTTCACCACGCAAAAGGTCGATATCGATGGTTTCAAACCCGGCCAGCCGGTGATCGCGCGGCATCAGGCACACCGCCCGGCATTGCGCCAGCGGCATGACTTCCATATTCGGGTCCTGAAGATCAAGCGTGATGCCAATACCCAGATCGCATTGCCGGGTTGTGACCATATCAAGCATGCCTTCAAGGCCGGTATCGGTAATACTGACCGAAACGTTGGGGTGGGCACGCTTGAACTTTGCCACAACATCAAGAAGATAGGTATCGACATAGATCGGTTGTGCGGCAATCCGGATGCTGCCAAGCTGTTCGTTGGCGATGGCACGGGCCTGCGTTTCGATCTCGTGCAACGCATTTAACGATCGTACAACCGTCGTATGAAATTGCAGGGCCTCGGTGGTTGGCGACAACTGGTTTCGTTTACGGTTAAACAGCGAAAAACCGACAGACTTTTCAAAACTGTTCAGCAAACGGCTGACCATTGGTTGACTGATATTCATGGCCTGTGCCGCCTTGGTCACAGAGCCATAGGTCATAAAGGCGTTGAAGCTTTCAAGTTCTCGCAAATTCATCAGTCAATCCGTATCGCATCTTCAGTATGTAAATTAGTTATACTGAAATTAATTTTTTGCGTCACGAGTTATAGTTTGCGATGGAATGTATACAAAATAAAAAACCGACGAGCTCGGGCAATCCTGCCACCACCAAACAGGGAGACATGAAAAATGTTTCGACAGCTCAAAAAGGCCGCGACATTTGCGGCTGCAGTTCTTGCAACAACAACACTGGTTTCGACCGCACAGGCCGCTGACTACCCGGAAAAAGCCATCACCCTTGTTGTGCCTTATGGCGCGGGTGGTGCATCGGATCTGGCCGGTCGCGCACTGGCTGAAACCGCACGCAATTATACCGACGAACAGCCGGTTGTTGTTGTGAACAAAACCGGCAATGGCGGCATGAACGGTGCGCGTTACGTCACCGAACAGAAGCCGGATGGCTATACCCTGCTGCTGTCGCGCGTCGGCATGGCCCTTTATCCGGCTGTTTATACCGATAGCCCCGTTGGCTGGGACGATTACACTTTCCTCGGCATTCTTGAATCGACCCCGATGATCCTTGCAGTCAACGCAAACTCGGACATCAAAACCGTCGACGATCTGCTTGCCAAAATCAAGGAAAGCAATGGTGCGACAACCTATGCCGCATCCGGCCCTACCGCGATTGACGGCTTCACGGTTCAGGCTCTTCTGGCCGATGCTGACCTTGATCCGCTGTCTGCTTCCACCCTCGTGCCATACAAAGGCGGTAGTGCCCTTGCCGCAGCCCTTCTTGGCGGTCATGTCGATTTCCTCGCCATCGCAGCCGGTTCTTTGATGCCCCATATCGAAGCCGGAAAAATGCGTGCGCTGATGGTTTATTCGCCCAAGCGCATGGACGCCCTTCCGGACGTCCCGACCGCCAAGGAACTCGGTTATAACCTGGCCGGTCAGGTTGACGGCTGGAGCGCATTGTTCGCCCCGAAAGACCTGCCGGAAGACGTTGTTACAAAGTGGAAAGACATTCTGTCGAATGTTGCAACCAACGAACAGTGGCTTGACCTCGCCAAGAAACGCGGTTCGGTTTCAGTCGTTGGTGACCAGGACGCGGCTGCCTTCGTCAAGAGCCAGTACGAGCTCTATAACGGCATGGCCAAGAAATTCGGTTACATTCAGTAATCCGCACCCCTTAACTTTCTGAATGTGAGACGGAACCATGACCCCAAATCGCGATTTCTATACCGGACTGGTTACAACGGCCTTCTTTGCTTTTGTCCTGTTCGTCCTGATCCCGATCTATGTGAAGGTTCCGTCTTTCATTCCCGGTTTTGCGCCGCCGCCTGATATGTGGCCACGCGTGATTACCGGCGTTGGGCTTGCCATGGGCATCCTTGCCATTGTTTTTGCCATTCCCAAAATGCGGGCCGCCAGCGGTGAACGTGTCACGACCATTTGTCAGACCTTGAACCGCAACCGAAAACTGATTGCACGCTTTGTTGCCGTCCTGATCGGATTTTCAGCTTTTTCCTATGGCATGCCGCTGATCGGTTTTGTCCCTGCGACCATTTTGCTTCTGGCCTATCTGTTCCTGATGACCGGCAATTACAGCCGCAAAATCTGGATGATCGGGTTGTCCCTTATCTTCCCGATCCTGCTTTATCTTGTTTTCACCGAAGTCACCCATACGCCTTTCCCCGAAGGCCATCTGTTTTCGGCGTATATCGCCGATTCCGTGACCCTGATCTGATTTGAAAGCGCCCCTTCATGTGGAATGAATTGCTTTACGCCTTTGAAGCCGTCGCAACGCTGCCCAACTTTATTGCCATGGCGGCGGGAATCTGGGGTGGTGTGATCATCGGTGCCATTCCGGGTATGACCGGTACAATGGCCGTGACCCTTGCCCTGCCATTCACCTTTTATCTGCCGCCTGTCACCAGCATTTTGCTGCTGGTAGCCCTTTACAAGGGATCTACCTATGGCGGATCGATTTCGGCGATCCTGATCAAAACACCGGGTACCGCATCCGCAGCCTGCACGGTTCTTGATGGTTATCCGCTGGCCCAGCAGGGAAAAGGTGGCAAGGCGCTGAATATGGCGCTGGTTTCAAGCTGCATCGGCGACTTCATTTCAAACATCTCGCTGTTCTTCCTGGCAATGCCGCTTGCGTTGTTTGCGCTTCGGGTCGGTCCGCCGGAATATTTCATGCTGATGGCGTTCTCGCTGACGATTGTTGCAAGCATTTCCGGTCGTTCGCTATTGCTGGGTATCATTTCAGCCTGCATCGGTTTGCTTTTGGCGACCGTCGGCGAAGATATCTATGGCTCGTTCCGTTTTGCGGTTACCGAAGACATGAAATCGGGTCTTGGTGTCGTCCCGGTCCTGATCGGGCTGTTTGCCTTGCCGGAACTGATCAAGATGATCGTCTTCCGGCCCGAGGACAACAACGCGGCGATGAAGCTTGGCGATACCCGCCTGACCATGTCAGAATTCCGCGGCAGCCTGAAATCGATCCTGCGCGGCAGCGTTATCGGGGTGGTTCTTGGTGCCATTCCGGGGATCGGCCCGTCGACCGCCGCATTCTTTTCTTATAGTGAAGCACGACGGACATCGAAAAACGGCGATAAGTTCGGTGAAGGCGAGCTTGAAGGTGTTGCGGCATCTGAATCCGCCAATAACGGTTGTTGTGGTGCAACCATGATCCCGCTTCTGGCACTTGGTGTGCCGGGGGATGTGATCACGGGTGTGATGCTTGGCGCGTTCATGATCCATGGCCTGACACCCGGCCCGCTGTTGTTCCAGAACAATATCGGCGAAGTTTATTCGCTGTTTATCGGCATCCTGTTCAGTTCCGTATTCCTGTTTGTTGCCGGAAAACTGACCGCCGGGGCCTTTGCCAAAATTTCACGCATTCCCCAGACGCTGCTTTTGCCCTGCATTCTGGTTCTGTGCGTGTTCGGCATTTATTCCATTGGTGCCAGCCCGTTTGACGTCAGCGTTCTTCTGGTCATGGGCGTCGTCGGTTTTGCGATGATGATCCTGAATATCCCGGCGGCACCGTTCCTGATTGCGTTCATTCTGGGACCGATGTTCGAAGACAATATGCGCCGGTCGCTTGCGATTTCACGCGGTGATCTTGGTGTCTTTTTCCAGTCGTGGATTTCGTGGGGGTTCTTCGCCCTTACCGTTCTGTTCATCGCACTGACCATTCGCCGCGAATGGCAGAAATGGCGCGAGAAATCCCGCAATACCGCGCATTCAGCCTAATATTCCGAGAAACGAGAAGCGATAAAAATGAGCAAACCCAACATGTCCCGTCTGCATAATGCCATTGATCTGCTTGGCAAACTTGTGGCGTTCGACACCACCAGCAAGAACTCGAATCTCGGCCTGATCCATTTCGTTCGCGACTATTTGGCGCAGTATGGCATTGAAAGCACCCTGTTCCATGACGAAACGGGTGAAAAAGCCAACCTTCTGGCGACCATTGGTCCGAAAGACGTTCCCGGTATTGCCCTTTCGGGGCACACCGATGTTGTACCCGCACTTGAAAAAAGCTGGATCAGCCCAGCATTTGAACTGACAGAGCGTGATGGCAAACTGTTTGGTCGCGGTTCTGCCGATATGAAGGGCTTTTCGGCCTGCGCGCTCGCGATGGTGCCCGAACTGGTCAAACGCGATCTGGCGATCCCGTTCCATCTTTGCCTGTCCTATGACGAGGAGGTCGGTTGTCTTGGTGTTGGCTCGATGGTTGACCATCTGGCGGCCCTCAAAACCCCGCCACGCCTTGCCGTTATTGGTGAACCGACTGAAATGAAGGTGATCAACGGGCAGAAAGGCAAGTTTTCAATGCGGGTATCGGTTACCGGTACAGCCGGACATTCGTCGTTCGCACCACGCCACGTCAATGCCATCGAATATGCCGCACGCGCCATCGCAATGATTTCCGATCTTGCGCGCGAATTCGAAGAAAACGGTCCGTTTGATAACGATTTCACAGTTCCGCACAGCACCATGCTGACAACCACTATCGGCGGAGGCACGGCAACCAACGTAACCCCGGATTTCTGCGAATTCACATTTGAAATTCGCCATCTGCCGGAACATGACGCCAAGGCTGTGCTTGACGGGATCAAAGAAAAAATCATTTCAACCCTTGATGCCGAAATGAAAGCCAAGGAAGCCGAGACCGGTTTCGAGTGGGAAGAAATCTTTTCCTATCCGGGCATGGGAGACTCCACCGATGCCGAGGCGTTCGCGTTGGTCCGCAACATCGTCCCCGAAGTATCGGGCAAGGTTTCCTATGGCTCCGAAGGCGGGATTTTCGAAAAGCAGGGCAACATCCCGTCCATCATCTGCGGTCCGGGCAGCATCAAACAAGCCCACAAGGCCAACGAATTCATCGAAATTTCGCAGATCGAGGAATGTCTCGAATTCCTTGAGAAGCTCAGTGATCAGGCTGTAGCGGCCTGATTCTCTCGCCGATGTACCGCCCTGAACGGTGCATGCGGATATTTATGCGATGCAAAGGAAAGATTGCCCCCCTGACCTTTGATCCCATCGCGATATTCGACAGGTGAGATCTCCCTCGGCTTCATCGGTCTCCCCCGGTGAAGCCATGCAAACTGCAAACTTGATGGCCGGTTCATCCCCTCAGGATACCGGCCATTTTTTCTTGCCCGAAAGGAAAAGGATCGATGCATCGGCACCGACCCTGAATTACATTTGCAACAATAACATCAAAGCCGGTTACTGCTTTGTGTTCCCGGTTGTGAAGCCCGAGGTAAAATCACGCCAGCTGCCGTCCTCACCGACTTTCTGCGACCGTGCGAGTGCGGCCTTGCCAAGAGAACGGACCGGCAGGTTTTGATGGGCATGTAGCATGAAATCGTGCCAGAGTTTCGCCGGCAGATCCCCCCCGGAAACATCATCCATCGGGCTGCCATTGTCATTCCCCATCCAGACCCCTGCGACCAGTTCCGCCGTATAACCGATGAACCATGCATCGCGGGAATCCGATGTTGTACCGGTTTTGCCCGCAGCAGGACGATCAATGATCGCATTTCGTCCTGTGCCCTTGGCAACCACCGAAGACAGCATATTGTTCATTTCACCGGCATGCAGCGGGTTCATCAGACGCACGGGGAACTCGTCACTGCGTTCAAACAGAACCACACCACCCTGACCGACAATTTTGCGAATTGCGTGCGGGAAGACGGAAAAACCACCATTGGCAACGATTGCATAGGCACCAGTCAGATCAAGCATCGATACCTCACTGGTACCAAGTGCCAGACTGGGTTCCCGTCCAAGCTCGGACGAAACGCCCATATCGTGGGCCTTTTTGATCACATTATCCAATCCGACTTCCATCGCGACCTGAACCGCAATCGAATTGTTTGAGGTTGCCATCGCATCACGGATCGACATCGTGCCATGATGCTTGCGATCAAAGTTGCGCGGCTCCCAGCCATTGATCGAAATCGCCATATCGCGCATCCAGTCATTCGACCCGATGCCTTTGTCCAGCGCCGCCAGATAAACAAACAGCTTGAACACCGATCCGGGCTGCCGCCGGGCCTGGGTTACACGGTTATACTGGCTTTCGAAATAGTCGCGTCCGCCAACCATCGCACGCACGGCCCCATCGGGCGTCATTGCCAGAAGTGCGGCCTGCCCGACATGTTTTTGCTGGGCAACTGGACTTGCCAAAGCACGTTCAAGGTTGAGCTCCGCGATTTCCTGAAGACGGGAATCAAGCGTTGTATGGATCGTCAAGTCCTGATCAACATATCCGATGTAATCACGAACGCGATCAAGTATCCAATCGGTGAAATACCGGACACCCGGCCCGCTTTTGCCCTGTCGTGTGGTGCGCACGGTACGTTGTTTGGCACGTTCGGCACGCGCGGCGGTGATCACATCATTTGATGCCATAGCATCAAGAACGATGTTGGCGCGCTTTGCAGAATCTTCGGGGTCAACCAGCGGATTGTAACGGCTTGGTGCCTTTGGCAAACCGGCCAGAACCGCGGCTTCGTAAAGGTTAAGCCGCCGCGGGTCTGTTCCGAAATAATGCCGGGATGCCGCATCAATCCCATACATCCCCGATCCGAAATAGATTCGGTTCAGATAAAGCGACAGAATCTGTTGCTTGGTAAATTTGAATTCCAGCCACAGCGCCAGCAGGACTTCTTCGATCTTGCGCCCGAAATTGCGTTCGGGTGACAGAAACAGGTTTTTTGCAAGCTGCTGGGTGATCGTGCTGCCACCTTCGGCAATACGGCCCGATGTCAGGTTGACCCAGCTGGCGCGCAGGATACCCAGAATGTCGATCCCAAAATGATTATAAAAGCGGCGATCTTCGATGGATACAAAGGCCTGACCGACATAATCAGGAAGGTCCGCAACCTCTACCGGATTACCGTAACGATCACCATAAGACCCTAGTACCGCCCCATCCACACTGATCACGCGGATGGATGGTTTACGTTCGCTGGCAACCTCGAAGCTTATCTTTTCGGGTAATCCATATCCGTAATAGGCAACGATCCCACCACCAATAACCAGTCCCCAAATGCCCATAATGACAATAAAACGCGCAATCGCTTCGGGCCCGGGTATCATCCCGCCGATTTTACTTAAAATACCCGATCCGCTTTTCTTGCTGCCGCTACTACTCGCACTGTTAACGCGTTTCTTGCGTTTGCGCGGCGTCGTTGCACCCTTGCGCACGGTCTGTTGTCTTTTGAATGGTCTTTGGGCCACTAAACACCTTTGATATCGTATAGTCACGCCGGTTTGTGCCCGTGAACGCCCCATCTGTCAACGTATCTGCCCCTTGGACAGAAAACGGGCGAACAAGGCGTCAAACCGCGCCGCTCAGCCATTTCGGCTGAAATTTATATGGTTATGCCCCAACCTCTGCGGGAGGCCCCGATCCCCCGCTATTTGACGATTTTACTGCGGTTCATTCAACAAGTCGTGCTTCCACATATCCGTCACGCCGTCATTTTCCCGACGCCTTTGCGAGGCCGCACGAATCATTGAACGAATTGGCAAACCGTCATGTGCATCCAGCATAAATAACCGCCAAAGAGACGCAAGCTCTACATCACCGCGGATTTGCGGAATTCGGCTATTATCATCATTCCCGGCCCAGACAACCGTAATCAGGTCGGATGTAAAGCCGGTAAACCAGGCATCCGATGCCCCGCTATCCTGCGTGCCATAACCGGCAAACGGTCGATCCAGACGTAATTGAGGGTCTGTAACGCTGGAAAACAGTGTATAGGCCCCCTGAATGGCTTCGTCAGTCAGGCGTTTTTCAACGGTTTGCTCGACCCGCTGGTAAACCAGTTCGCCAGTTTCGGCGAAAGCGACACGATTGACCAGACTGAGTTGCACCGATTTACCAGAGTTTTGCGGCAAGGCATGAATTGACGCAATATCGGCCAAGGTCACAGGATCAAGCCCGACAACGGTCCGGATATCATTCGATAACGGGCTTTTAATCCCGATGGCACGGGCATAATCCTTGACGTTCAGCAAGCCAAACTGATCGGCCAAATTGACAGGAACAGTATTGACGTCGCGAACGAATGCCTCGCGCAATGAAATCTGGCCACGATATTCATGATCCGGATTAACCGGGCGCCATCCCCCCACCGCCATGCGGTTATCCCGCACCCATTGGGCCGGATCGCTGTTTTCGTTCATCGCGTAATAATACGGCACGATCTTGATCATCCGGCCGGGGAAGTGGCGGACATCCCAGGCGCGGTTCGGACGGAACGGACTGTAATTCACCCCACCAACAATCGCACGAATACGCCCATCCGGGCTCATGGTAAGCAGGGCAGCCTGTTCGACGCCCTTGGGCTTCAGGCGCAAATTGGAAACTTCGCGCACCACGTCCTGTGCCAGACGCTGAATGGTCAAATCAATGCTGGTGGTGACTTCGATATCACGACTGGTATAGCCGATGCGCGCGGCGACTTCGTCCATCACCATATCGACAACATAGCTTGAAACCACGCCATCCTTGTACTGAACATCCAGCTTCGGCTCGACCAGTGTAAGCGCCGATACACGGTCAAGTTCGATATATTTATAGCGCCCCATATTCAGAAGGATTTCGTTGGCCGCATTGGCCGCATCGCGGGGATGATATAAAGGATCAAACTTGTCCGGATCATTGATGGCAGCTGCCAAAACAGCGGCTTGATGTAATGTTATCCGCTCGGCGGGGCTTCCGTACCAGATGCGTGATGCCGCGGTAATCCCGAATATGCCGCGGCCCATGTAACTACGCTCGAGATAGCTGCGCAGAATGGTTTTCTTGTTGAATTTAAACTCAAGCCAAAGCGCGACCAGAAGTTCCTGCAGATGACGACCTGCACTGACGTCCGGGGTTTTAAAGAAGCTTCGTGCAACCCGCATCGTTATGGTGGAACCGGGGATATCGTTGCTTGTGAAAACACGCACGAAATCGCTGCCTGATACACCAAAGTGACCATAAAACCCGGGATCGGCACCTGCAACGAACACATTCTGTATCCGTTCGGGAATGGTCGTTAGCGAGACGTCCTGACTATAGCGTCCCTGAACAATTTCAAGCGTCGCACCGTCAAAACCCATGATCCGGACTTCGGGGCTTCTGATCATGTTGCGGCTAAAATCAAGATTGGACTGGATTGTCAGAACAATCGCCATAACGGCGGCGAACCCCGTTAACGAGAAAAAGCCGATCATCAGCGCACGCCGACGACGACGACGGCGCCTGATAAGGCGCAGTTCACGCTCTGCAATTTCCTGCATCGCTGCCTGCGCAGCGGTTGCGCCACCGCGTTGCGGTTCGTCCTGTTCTTCGTCTGCCACGCCCAGTTCCGCTTCTGCCCACAGATTGACTATGCCAACGTACAGTAAACCGACAAGCTATTAAGAAAGTACTTCACCCAACCGCAAACAGTGCAGCCCGATGGACTGCCCTGTTTGAATTTCGGATTTTGTGAATTGACGCATAAAGCCAGAAACCAAACTGCATCAAAACACTCAGAAACCGTCCATTGATGACAAATATCTCTAGAACGGCACGCCATAATTAGTTGGAATTTTTTCCACTAGAAAATTTGTATTCCATATCAAATGCTTACACAAAAACAACAGTCATAACGGAAAAATATTTTAACTTTATTCGTCAACGTTCTTCCAATAGCAGTAGTTAAACAACGCGTCGATCTCGGTCATATCCTTCAAGTTCAATTCGTTGGCAACAGTGTCCGCGCAAAAACAGAATCTCGCATACATCTCCGGCTTGATACTGGTTTTCTGAAGCTTTCCCGGAAAACTCGTGTACCCCGCCAGACAAATACCACTCACATCGTTGCTGTTCATAACAGCAAAGCGGCTAGAGTCCAGGGCGTGCAAAAGCTCAGTGATGATATTTACCCCTACACCCTTTGCAGACATCAAACGCTGGGACAAAATTGAGTATGCATCCTCGGGAGAAAGCGATGGAATATCATAATTCAAAATGTCCTTTAGAGCTCCAATAACCTGATTAGCGTGAAGCTTGACATGATTTTTTCCCCTGTGCACTCCCCCGGAATGAAAACACGTCAATAATTCCTCGTAGTATTCAGCGAACCGCGCTGTCGAGCCTTTCCGCAGTTCCGAGATACGTATAATCAGCTCTTTTGCAGGCCCAAGTTGCTTCTTCCGCAACGCAACATTTCTATCAAAACGATCAGAACCTTTGTCAGCCTTCATTTCCTCGAGCATTGCCGCTAGACCTGAGAAATCACTGCTGAGTGAATCCATTCTCTTCTTATGGCGTTTGCAAGCGTTTAACCAAACTTGATGACGGTTATGCTCAACAGCATAAGTCTCAATTACGTCTTTGCTAGCTTCTACTAAGACCCCTTTCTCAATTAGCTCATCGAACCACTCTGAGACGGAGGCTATTAACTGACTATCATCAATTATAGTAGAAGCCTCATAGTTCTTTGTTAATCCGCCGTTCGTCAAATTAGCTGAGCCGACAACAACAACACTCGAGTTAGCATTTTCAAAAGCGTAGATTTTCGGATGAAATATTTGATTGCCAACATCTGACAGAAATAGTTCAAGATCTGTCTTTCGCGATAACTGAAAAAGTTTCCTTAAAAAATCGGGCTTGGTTACGAACATGCTCAAACCAACAGCTATGCGCGCAACCATCCCTGATTTCAGCTTGTGTTTAAGGGTATCTAGAAACAATTTTCCGGAGTCTGCCTTTGAAGCAAAGGCTACTAAACACTCAAACCTGTCTGCTCTTAGAAGATGATGCTCTATAAACTGACCATGAGTTTCATGATCATCGTTTACCAATAATCTAACAGACGTTTTCTTCATCGACTCTTCGTCCTAAGAAAATTAGTCAGCATAGCGTTTGTCTGCACCGCAAAGGATTGCGTCCAAAAATTACTGGTTCGTAGGGACAACTGCGTTTATCGCTAAATAAACACTTTAGCTGTTATCCTTTATGTCCAATCTGCACAAAACAGATCAGACAACGCGCTTGATTTTACAGGCAACACATCCTTGCACGTCATACCAAAATAGGTCGCTGCACGCGTGGCACCAACGTAGAGATACTTCTCGAATAAATCGGGTTCGTTTGCGGCCAGTTCATCGATGTTCACAAAGAAAACGGCTTCAAATTCAAGGCCTTTGATGTGTTCAACACTGAATACCCTTACAGCACTGTCGTTGCCCTTAACCTGCCCTTGAGGACAAGCCTGTACAGTTACATTGTTCGACGCCAAGGCGGCTCCCAACGCATCTGCAAGTCCAGAAATCTCGCTTTCGGCATTTACCAAAACAGCGATTGACGGAATTCCACCCGTGAACCTCTCAATCTCAGTGATCCGATCGGCCAACCAATTTGCCTGGCTCACTGGATCCTGTAGCGATTGAGCCAAGACAGGAGACAAACCTACATTGTCTGAGAGTTTTGGGAGGTTAACCTGCGTTTCCGGGGCTCCGGTTGAAGATAAAATCCGCTGGGCAAGTTCATGCAACTTTTCGCTTTGTCGGTAGGCAGCCTCGACCGTTCTTGTCTGAAGATCTGGCAAAACCCAGCGCATCTCGTCAGCAGAGCGGGTTCCCCAGATGGTCACCCTCTGATTAAAGTCGCCACAAGCAAAGAACGATCGAATTTCCGGCTTACAGAGGTTCGCCATACATGACAGCTGGATTGGCGAGAAATCAGTGGCCTCATCCACCAGGACCTGCCCCATGTAGAGACCTCTCATGCGGTCAACCAAGCGTTTTGCCAACGGATCGTTCTCAATCAATTTATCTGAGCGACCACCCAGTGCGTTTGATGCTTTGATCATCACCAACAGGATCACATCCAGTTCGATCGGCGAAAGATCAGTTTGATTAAATCCATCTGATTGGAACCAACGCCCGTCTTCCTGACGAAGACGACGGAATTGGCGATATCGGGAAAGGACACCCTCAACATATTTAATCGCAGGATTAATAAGAGGACGCAAAGAAGACTGGATCTGCAAAGTACGACCCAACAATGACAAACTGTCTTCTGATAATGTTCTATGCTCCAACCACTCGATCAGACGTCCGCTTGCGCTATTGGGAGACAATGAGCGTCCGCTCACCTGTGATCTTGCCAAGGTTCTCATAGCACGCATGTAGGCATTTGAAGCCGCTCTTCGGCCCTTAAGAGGCTGACTTTCTTCTTCGTCCTCTTCGAACTCTTGGTCTAAATCGTCATCTTCAAACTTAGAGTCTTGAGCATTTAGAAAAGCTGCAATCTCATCCAAGAGGCCTTTTTCACGATTCAGATGCTCTGTCAAACCGCGCCTGATTATATCTTCTGATGATTTTTTCAGCTCACCCATGAGAGCTGATACGTCAGAAGATATTGCCGAGAATGAAATCAGTGCGTCAGCGCCTAACGGCTTTTTCGTCTTGCTAAGCAGATCCAGTGCTCGTTCACCGAGTGCTACAGTTTCTGCCTTTTTGCCCTTAAGCAAACCCTCTGATGCCGTTTGGATCTCGTCCCAAAACTTCTGTTGTTGCCAGTCAGAAAAATCGGTGAAGAAACTGATCTGATCGCTTTCAACTCCGGGCAGCAAAGTATTGGCACGCGTATTCAGGACAAATCCGCGTCGAAAGGTCGCAGATCGCAAGAGCTTGAATTCGTTGCGTGCGAGATAAGCGCGGTAGTCCGACCAAGTGTGAATACGTGCATCAGGTGCCGGAATACCTTCTTTGTTGAATGCTTCTTTTACATAGAGCTTTAGCAGTTCTGTAGGCGTGAACAT
>CAMPHD010000004.1 GCA_946885765.1 uncultured Thalassospira sp. | reverse complement strand
AGCCCGTCATGTGTTCGTGAAGCGCCGCAACGCTTTCCCGATCGCGATAGCAATGATCCCACATATAGGCCGTTTCACCATAATAGTGATAAAGCATGCTAAGGATCGCGAGGCCCCAATCCCCCTCTGCCACCGACTCGCGCCATGATGCCGGATCGGGCGGCGGGTTAAGGCTCAGCCAATGTGACGAGCACGCATCAAGCAGTTCATTTTCTTCTGAAAAATGCCGATAGACCGTCAGGCGCTGCACCCCGGCGCGGTCCGCAATCGCACTGATGGTTGTGCGTGCAGGCCCGACTTCACCATGTAAATTCATCGCGGCGTCGACAATCTTCAGGCGCGTTTCATCTTCTTTTTCTGCGCGTAACGTCTTGTTGTATTTTCGTTTTTCCATTTAATAAAACATCGCCGTTCTTTTAAATTTAAACCAAAGGAACTACATTCTTGATTTTAATCGGACACATATGATCATTCATTTTTTGATGGTTCCCCCAAAGAGCCACAAAATACACATGATGCAGCCCAACCCTGAATTTAACCATCATCACCAGCTTTTCCGAAATGAGCAAGATGAACCTTCGGGACATCCCGGTTCGTATTGCAGATTTCCAATCCGGATTTGCACGCAGCCAACCGGGTTTCTATAACTGTCATGGAATGACACAGGATTGGCCGACATGATCATCGATTGGGACGAAATCGCCAGACCGGCCCTGTCCGCCAATTGCGGATGGCGCGGCACCTATCGCGTGCGATACTCGGAAATTGGGGATAACGGCCTTGCGATGCTGCCCGCCCTTGCCGATTACATGCAGGATGCGGCTGGCTGGGGCGCCCGTATCCTGAAACTGGCTTATGACGATACGGTGGATCAGGGCATGGCATGGGTATTGGCGCGCATGGTCATTCATGTGCGGCGCTATCCCGGCAATGGTGAGGACATCATTGTCGAAACATGGCCTTCGGGCGTTGCAAGGCGTATCGCAACCCGTGATTTCCGTTTGATCGACGGCAACGGTAATGTGATTGCCGTCGCGCAAAGTTTCTGGGTGATGTTTGACCTGATTGAACGGCGCGCGGCAAGCTGGCCCGACTGGATCGAGGAAAGGCTGCCAGCCCCGCCCGGCCCCAAACTGATCGAACCGCCCTTTCGGCCACCCTTTACCAGCGACCCGTTACCCGAAATCGACAGTATAAAGGCCCGCCCATCCGACCTTGACCTGTATGGGCATGTCAACAATGTCCGCCTGATGCAGTGGGTCCTTGGCGCGACCGGTGCGGATGCAAAACCGGACTTCCATCCCGAAAGCATCGATATCCAGTTCCGCACCGAATGCCGGGTTCAGGAACGGGTCACGGTGCGCCAGAAGGACGGATTTGCCGCGATTACACGTGACAGTGATGGCACCGTCCTTGTCCGGGCAAGCGTGACGCAGGCCTCATAGGGCCTTCAGTCCGGATTTTCCCATACCATTGCAGCGCATGACGAACCGCCCGAAATCTCATGCCGTTTCGGCACGGTTCGTCTGTCCTTGTTTGAAATTACCGCCCCATAATGACCTTCGGTTCAAGATGACTTTCCAGCCCATGAACCCCATATTGACGACCGATTCCTGATTGCTTGAAACCGCCAAACGGTGCCTGTGGTTCGTGCTGGAAGCCATTTATGCAGACGCGCCCGGCATCAATGCGTTCTGCGACACGTCCCGCCCGCGCGGGATCGGACGACATCACATAGGCCGCAAGACCATAATCCGTATCATTGGCAATCGTTATCGCCTGCTCTTCATCTTCATAGGGGATCAGACAAAGAACCGGGCCAAAGATTTCGTCACGCGCAATCGTCATGGCATTATCGACATCGCCAAACAGGGTCGGTCTAACGAAACAACCGCCAAGCCCTTCGGGGTGTCCTGGCCCGCCCGCCAAAAGGTCCGCACCTTCTTCGATGCCTTTGATAATATAGCCCTGTACGCGTTCATATTGTTTGCGACTGACCATCGGGCCAATACGTGATGCCGGATCCGTGGGCTCGGCGACCACAATGTCATTCATCGCAGCAATCAGTTTTTGCGCAAGTTCATCATGCTTTTCACGCGCAACCAGCACCCTGGTACCGGCAATACAGGCCTGTCCACTATTCAAGAAACCCGCAGCAAGAACAAGAGGAACCGCAGCATCAAGGTCGGCATCGTCAAGGATGATCTTTGGGGACTTACCCCCAAGCTCAAGCGTCACCCGTTTCATGGTATCGGCACTGGCACGAAGGATATCTTTCCCTACCGCCGTTGAACCGGTGAAGGATATTTTTGCCACATCCGGGTTCCGGGCGATCTCCGCCCCGACTTCAATCCCGGTACCGGTCACAACATTAAGAACCCCTTTGGGCAGGCCTGCCAGGTGCAGGCTTTCGCAAAGGATATGGGTTTGCAATGCGCTCATTTCACTGGGTTTGATAACGGTGCAGCAACCCGCCGCGATCGCGGTCGCAAGCCTGCTGGTGATAAAACCGACATTGCTGTTCCAGGGGATGATAACCCCCACAACCCCTATCGGGGTCATCACAACGTCGCTTGCCCGAATTTTCTGCGTGAAATCGTAACTTCCCAGTGTCTCTGCCATATCCAGAAAGTTCTGTGCTGCCATTTTCGTCCATTGCGACATCATGGAAACCGGGCCGCCATACTCCTCGACCACGGCAGCCGAAATATCATCGGCACGCGCGACAACCGCGTCATAAAGGCGCTGCAGCAATGCCAGACGGGTTTCTTTCGTATTTTGCGAAAAGGCCGGAAAAGCTGCTTTTGCAGCCGCAATCGCTTTCTGGGCATCGTCACGATTGGCAAGGCGCACCTGCCCGTTCACCATCCCCGTGGCAGGATTATAAAGATCAAAAAGCGCCGACCCCCTCGGCGTGACGAATTCGCCATTGATATAAATTTTATCGATCTGATGCATACCGTTTTCTCCTTTGCAGGGTCGTTGGAGAAAATCTAGGCAATCACGATAATCCTGTTAATATAGATTAACCTGTATGTTAAATTTCGAAAATCGGGATAATGCATAAATCCGGCCTAACCGAACTGGAAGCCATCATCGCGGTTGCCCGCCGCGGCAGCTTTCGCGCAGCGGCACATGAACTTGGCATGTCGCCCACTGCCTTATCCAATGCGGTTGCTGCTCTTGAAAAACGGCTTGATGTCCGGTTGTTCAATCGCACGACACGCAGCGTTTCGCTGACAGAAGCCGGGGACCGGTTCATTGCCCGTATTGCGCCTGCAGTTTCAGAAATCCATCAGGCCGTCGAAAACATCAACGCGCATCGCAACACACCGGTTGGCCGACTTCGGATAAACAGTTTCGCACTGGCCGCGCGTGTTGTCCTGAAACCGGTTATTCTGGAATATATGCGCCGCTATCCGGACATGAAGGTCGACATTGTCACCGAAGGGCGATTTGTCGATATTGTCGCCGAAGGTTTTGACGGGGGATTTCGCCTTGCTGAAGAAGTCCCGCGCGACATGATTGCCGTCCCTGCCGGGTCGGAGATGAGTTTTGCCGTTGTCGGCGCACCATCCTATTTCGCCACACGCGAACGGCCCCAAACCCCTGACGACCTGCTTAACCATGAATGCATACGATCCCGCCTTGGCAGCGGGGCGATCTATCCCTGGGATTTCCGGTATAAGGATAAAATCCGCAGCATCGATGTCCCCGGGCAGCTTTGTCTGGATGAAGGGGAACTGCTTTTGCAGGCAGCAAGAGCCGGAGCAGGACTTGCCAATCTTCCGCTGTGGCTGGTTGAGGATGACATCCGAACCGGTCGTCTGATCCGCGTTCTGGAAGAATGGTCGACCAGTTATTCAAGGCTGGCCTTCTATTATCCAAGTCGCAAAAACATATCAGCCGGTTTGCGTGCCTTCGTCAGCCTGCTACGCGAGATCGAAGCAAAATCACGACACGGTAAAACCTGATCCATCATCCGCGGGCAAATCGACAAGCAATTCGGCAATCGGCCTGAAACTGCGGCGGTGATGGAGCGTCGGCCCGACAATGCCAAGCCCTTCCATATGCTTTTTCACCCCATAGCCAGCATTACCATCCCAGCCGAAATGCGGATAACGCACGGCAAGGCGGGTCATGGCGCGGTCGCGCACGACCTTGGCAACGATGGATGCCGCCGCGATGGATAATGACCTGCCATCGCCCTTGATGACCGTTTCCACCGCACAGGGCAGCCCCGGGTCACGATTGCCATCCACCAGCGCCTGATCGGGGCATTGCGGCAGGCGCGCCACCGCACGGCGCATAGCGACATATGTTGCCTGCAGGATATTGATCCGGTCGATCTCGCGGACAGATGCCGCACCGATGCCGACCTCGGCACAGCTCATGATCAGTTCAAACAGAAAGTCGCGTTTCTTGACCGACAGCTTTTTGGAATCGTTGAGTTCACCCAACAGGATTTCAGGCAGCCGTTCATCACGCGGCAGAATGACAGCCGCCGCAACCACCGGCCCGGCCAGCGGCCCGCGACCGACCTCGTCGATCCCGGCGATCCGCCCGCAATACTGATCTTCGATGCTGAAATCCGGCATGTGAAACGCGGCCCTCCTGCCCCTTGTCATAACAAGATCAGGGGCAGATCGGCAATGTCATCTGTGATGGCGTTTCACAAAATCATCCGCCGTGATGGCATATTGCACGCCATCATCATCGGCCTTGTGATGGCGCATACCGATCTTTCGCGCCACCGCAAGCGATCCGATATTCCGGGCATCGATGCAGGCAATGAACCCCGGCAGTTTCATTTTTTCAAACCCGTGGCACAGCAGGGCATTTGCGGCTTCGGATGCGTATCCCCTGCCCCAGAAAGCCGGTTTCAAACGCCAGCCGATTTCGATTTCCGGGCCGATCGCATCCTCGGGGATCAGCAACACCCAGCCAATGAAACGATCCGGTTCGGTTTTCAGAAACAGCGACCAGTATCCAAGTCCCGGCCCGTAATCCATGGTGATGCGATCATGGATGAAGGCCCGATGTTCGGCTTCGTCTGCCCATGGTCCCTGAACAAAGTCGGTCACACCGGGTTCGCGATCCATTGAAAAACAATCTTCAAGATCATTCAGTGTTCGCGGACGCAGCCAAAGCCGTTCGGTTTCAAGGATCATCCGGTTTTCCTGTTAACAGCATACCAAAACGGCACCGCATGAACGGTGCCGTTTGCAAATATCCGCCCGTGATCACTTCTGATCGGGTTTGTATTCTTCGCTGGGGTCATAGCCATCCGGGCCGACCGGATCAAAGGTTGCCCAGCCTTCATCCTGCCCGCTTGCCGGAAGGTCCGTATGCGGATCAACATGACGCAGCATATAGGCCTTGGCGATCAGGTTGGCGGTGATCGGCGCTGTCAGGAACAGGAACAGCGTGATCAGCAATTCATGAATGGTGAAATGCCCGCGCTCGATCCAGAAGAACAGCATCGATGCGATCAGGATGGCACCAACACCAACCGTCGTTGCCTTGGTTGGCGCATGCAGGCGCGGCAGCAATTCGCGCAGTTTGAGCATCCCGAACGACCCGATCAGCAGGAACAATCCGCCAATCACGATCAGAACGGAAATGAGGAGTTCGGCAATAAACGGCATCGTCTCTCTCCCTATTCGATGATGTCGCCACGCAAGACGAACTTGCAATAGGCAACGGTGGAGACAAAGCCGAACATGGCAAACAGAAGCGCCCCTTCGAAATACATCGAGGTTGCGCGGCCGATCCCGTACAGCACCAGAAGGGCGATGGCATTGATCGCCATGGTATCGACGGCCAGAACCCGGTCCGCAATGGTCGGGCCCTTGGCCAGACGCCACAGGTTCATCAAAAGCGCCACCGCCACACAGATAAAGCCGAAATTCAGTGCATATTCGATCATTCGAAAATCTCCTTCAGACGGCCTTCATAGCGGGTCTTGATATCATCAACCACGCCCTGCGGGTCCGGCGCATGCAGGCAATGCACCAGAAGGCTTTTGGCATCCGCACTCAGATCGATGGTCACGGTGCCCGGCGTCATGGTGATCGTCCCCGCAAGGGTCGTGATCGCCTCGGGCGAGGTCAGATCAAGCGGAACGACAACGCATTTCGTTTCAAGGCTTTCGGCCTTGCGAAACAGGATCAACCCGGCAACAACAACATTCGCCACCAGAATATCCCACAGCACAATCAGGCCGTATTCGCAGATCGCATAGGCATTGCCGACCTTTGGCGCGGCCGGCCAGAAGCTTGACGTGATCAACGGCACCACAATCGCCAGTATCGCGCCAAACACGACGGCACCGGCCGATATTTCATTGACCAGCAACACCCAGACAACCAGCAGGGCCAACGACAGAAGCGGGTGGGGAAGACAACGTTTCAACATCATCACTATCCTTTCATCACCGCTTACTGGCCAGGCTGTGTGACGGGTATTTCACCCAGCACAGCCCGGATGTAGTCCGTGGTGTCAAACAATTGCGCCGCCGTGCCATCGAGGTAGTCCATAATCGATGCCGCAAAGACGGTCAAAGCGACCAGCGCGACGAGCATTCCGCAGGCCGCAACAATCGGCAGAACCGGCCAATTGGCTCCTTCGATCACAATCTCGCCTTCAGCAGATGCACTTTTCCAAAACAGGATGCTACCGGCGCGCCCGAACCCGACAATACACATCAGCGACGTCACAAGAATAACCGACCAGACCCAGATCATTGCATCGCTGTCACGCGCGGCATCAAGGATCAGAAGCTTGCCGATAAAGCCACTAAGCGGCGGCATCCCGGCCATGGCGATGGCCGCGATAAAGAACAGCACGGCGAGCAACCCGGACTGATGGAAGACCGGGGCCCTTTCCAGACTGTCACCATATACCGACCCCCGGCGCGAGGCGACAAGGTCACCAATCAGGAACAGGGCCGCCCCGGCAAAGGTCGAATGCAGCAGATAATAAAGACCGGCCGAAACGCTTTCGGGGGTAAACAGTGCGATGGAAATCAAAAGCGTTCCCATCGATCCAATCACGGAAAAGGCAATCAGGCCGTTAAGCCGCTTGGCCGCCAGAACCCCGATCATGCCAATCGCCAGCGTCACAAGTGCAGCAGGCAGGATATAGGGCTGTGCCAGCCATGCCATATCACCGGCATTTTCGCCAAAGCCCAGCGAATAAACGCGCAGGATCGAATAGGCCCCAACCTTGGTCATGATCGCAAACAGGGCCGCGACCGGTGCCGGTGCGTTGGCATAAGTCCCCGGCAACCAGAAATGAACCGGCACCAAAGCCGCCTTCACACAGAACACCAGAAGCAGGATCAGCGCCCCGGCACGCAGCAATGCAGCATCACCTGCGGCAACCTGCGGCACCTGAATGGCAAGATCGGCCATGTTCAGTGTTCCGGTCACGGCATAGATCATGCCAACCCCGACCAGGAACAGGGTCGAACCCGTCAGGTTGATGACGATATACTGCATGCCCGCCTTAAGGCGTTCCGCCCCGGCACCATGCAGCATCAGGCCATAGGACGCGATCAGCAGTACCTCGAAGAAAACGAACAGGTTGAACACGTCACCGGTCAGGAAGGCACCGTTGACCCCCATCAACTGGAACTGGAACAGGGCGTGGAAATGCTGGCCGCGTTTATCCCATTCGCTTGACGCAAACAGGATGACTCCAAGACCGAGGATCGAGGTCAGAAAGATCATCATCGCCGACAGGCGATCCAGTACGATCACGATCCCGAACGGTGCCGGCCAGTCGCCAAGTGCGTACATCTCCGGGTTGTTGTTATTGGCAAAAATCACCAGCGACAGGGTGACCGCCACAAGGGCAACGGTCGAGGTGATCGAGAATATGCGCTGCAAGACAATGTCATGCCGAACGGCCAGAACAATCAGGGCGGCCATCACGGCAGGCAGCACAATGGGAACGACAATCCAGTGACCCATCAGTTTTTGTCTCCTGCTTCGGAAGGCGCGCTTTCCGGGCGACCATCAACATGGTCATTACCGATTTCAAGATAGGCGCGGATCGACAGCACAACGATCAGTGCGGTCATCCCGAACGAAATCACGATCGCTGTCAGGACAAGTGCCTGGGGCAGCGGATCGGTGTATTCCGTAACACCATCACGCAGGATTGGCGGCATATCGATGGTCAGGCGTCCCATGGCGAACAGAAAAACGTTCACCGCATAGGACAGAAGTGCCAGACCGATCACCACCGGGAAAGTACGACCACGCAGCAACATATAAGTGCCGCACATGGTCAGAAGCCCGATACTGCTTGCTACAAGAAACTCCATGATATCAGGCCTCTTTCTCAGCTGTCACGACCTGCGGGGTCGCGGCGGACGGATCATGGTCCATCGGCTCGGGATTGATGTCGACATGTTCGGCCATGCGTTCCACCTGCGACAGTTTGGCAAGGGCAAGGGTCACCGCCCCGACAACCGTCAGGAACACGCCAAGGTCAAAGCCCATGGCAGACGCCAGTTCAAATTCGCCGACAATCGGCAGATGAACATGGACAAAGCCACTGGTCAGGAACGGCAGCCCCGCCACCCAGGCCGAAAGACCCGTAATGGCCGCGGCAATCACGCCCAACCCGATCATGCCGTGGTAATTGGCCTTCATGCGGTTCTGGGTCCAGCCAAAGCCCGACGCCATATATTGCATGACCAGTGCGACCGATACGACCAGACCGGCGATAAAGCCACCACCCGGTTCGTTATGTCCGCGCAGGAAAATGTAAACCCCGACCAGAAGCGCCAGCGGCAACATCACCCGCGTTGCAATGACCATCATCATCGGATGGCGATCAGCCGACCGGCGATTATCGACAACCCAGCTTGCAAGACGTTTGGCGGCCTCACCCTGGGTGACGGTTTCAATCAGGGCAAAGATCGACAATGCGGCAATGCCAAGGACGATGATCTCGCCAAAGGTATCAAAACCACGGAAGTCGACGAGGATCACGTTCACCACGTTGGTCCCGCCACCTTCGATTTTCGAATTGGCCAGATGATAGGCCGAAATCGAATTTGGCAGTTCACGCGTCATGATCGCCCATACAGCCCCGCCCATGCCTAGACCTGCCGCGATTGCAATCACCCAGTCGCGGAACTTGCGCCCCGGCTGGCTTTCTTTCGGGGTTTCCTTTGGCAGGATGTTCAGCGCCAGCAACATCAGAATGACCGTCACCACCTCGACCGAGATTTGCGTCAGGGCAAGATCAGGTGCGGACAGATAGATGAAACCAAGCGAGACGATCAAACCGATGACACCCACCAAAAGCAGGGTCAGAAGCCGGTTGTGATGCATCGCGACCGCAGCAATACAGGTCCCGACCAGAAGCACCCAGCCAATGGCAGCGGGCGGCGAAACCGCCAGAAGCTCCCGCGTACCTGCGGTATGATCGGGTTCGGCATAGAAACCTGAAAGCCCGATGGCAATCGCGGCAAAGACCATGACCGCCAGATAGCGTTGCAGGGATCCGTTGTGCAGATTGTCGGAAATCATGCGGCTCAGCGCGACGACCTTGACGATCAGGCAATCAAACATTGCCTTGGCATCGGGCCGCGACAGGTTGGCGGTTACCGACATCAACCCGCCATGGCGCAGCAAAATCAACGCACCGCCGATAAATGCAATCACGCTCATGCCAAGTGCCGGGGTCAGACCGTGCCAAAGTGCCAGATAATAATCCGGAAGGTTCCCCCCCGTAACCGCATTCGACGTGGCCGCCACCAGCGGCCCGGCAATTGCCGCCGGGAACAGACCGATCAGAACCACCAGAACTGTCAGGAATGCAGGCGGCCCCCACATGCCAAATGGCGGGTCATGCGGATGATGGGGCAGTTCATCACGGGTTTTGCCAAACCAGACATGGAAGATAAAGCGCAGCGAATAGGCAACCGAGAACAGCGCACCAACAGTCGCCAGCAACGGCACGATCCAGTTCTGATCGAACCAGACGGTGTGCCATGCTTCTTCCAGCATCATTTCCTTGGACAGGAACCCGTTCAACGGAACGATCCCGGCCATTGATGCGGCCGAAATAATCCCGATGGTCCCGGCAATCGGCATCAGGTTCAGCAGACCGCCCAGACGGCGAATATCGCGCGTTCCGGTTTCATGGTCGATGATCCCGGCAGTCATGAACAGGGCCGCCTTGAAGGTCGCATGGTTGATGATGTGGAACACGCCCGCAACGGCGGCAATCGGCGTGCCAAAACCAAACAGCATGGTCACAAGGCCAAGGTGACTGACCGTGGAATAGGCCAGAAGCCCCTTAAGGTCATGTTTGAAGATCGCAATCCATGCGCCCAGCACCATGGTCACAAGACCCGCGGTCGCAACGATATAGAACCATTCCGGCGTTCCCGACAGAACCGGCCACATGCGCGCCATCAGGAAGATGCCCGCCTTCACCATGGTTGCCGAATGCAGATAGGCCGAAACCGGCGTCGGTGCTGCCATGGCGTGCGGCAGCCAGAAATGGAACGGGAACTGTGCGGATTTGGTAAA
Source organism: uncultured Thalassospira sp. (assembly GCA_946885765.1). The sequence continues at coordinate 15,638 of CAMPHD010000004.1, read as the reverse complement.
GCAGCCCAGAAGGATCAGAACAAGGGCTGGCACATAAAGCGGGGACGCCTGGATCAGATCGGCATTTTGCAGGATCACCGTCAGATCATAGGACCCGACGATATTTCCAAGGATCAGCATCCCGGCAATCATCGCAAGCCCGCCTGCCCCGGTGACGGTCAGCGCCATACGCGCGCCCTGTCGACCTTCGGGCAGATGCTTCCAGTAACCGATCAGAAGGAAGGATGACAGCGATGTCAGTTCCCAGAAGATCAGCAGAAGCAGAATGTTGTCCGACAGAACAATGCCGACCATCGCGCCCTGAAACAGCAGCAGGAACACATAGAACCGCCCCATCGGATCGTCTTTCGACAGATAGAAACGGGCATAAATGATGATCAGCAGACCAATCCCCAGGATCAGGGTCGCAAACAGCAATCCCAGACCATCAAGGAAGAAGGTCACGTTCAATCCCAGTTCGGTCAGCCATTCATAGCGGACCTGAAACACTTCGCCGCCAATAACGGCTGGCGCCTTGGCGATAAGCAGGATCAGGGCAAGCAGCGTGACCGAGCCGGTTGCTGTCGCGCACGCATTGCGCCCGGCCCTGATCATGACGGCGGGTAACACCGCCCCAAGGAAGGGAAGCAAAACAATGAGGGTGAGACTCATGAAAGACCCTTATTTTTGGAAAACGCCGCAGCGCCCCCAACGCGCAACAGCAAGAAAATTCTGGCAGAAAGTAATATTTGTGCCGAAAATGGTCAAGAAAACCAAAACAGCGCAGCTTTTTGCTTTCCGATTGTCAAGTGATGCCGATCACCGCCCGTTTTCCGTCGATCGGTCAAAACTATCGCCGCCCGCCCGCCAACCGGGTTGCCTCGGGCATGGCGCGCAGCCGCCCCATGGCAATAAAACCCAGCAAAGGCCCGACTGACAGCATCGCAAACGCCCCCCACCAGCCAAACACATCGGCGATGACCGGCACCATATGAATTGATCCCAACGCAATAAGAAAACCGATGGCATTTTGCATGGTCAGGGCGGTTCCGACCTGATGGGGGTCGGCCAACTCGATCACACAGGATGAAAATTGCGCGGAATCGGCAACAACCGAAATGCCCCAGACGATACAGATTGCGATCAGAACAATCAGCGGAGCATCGCCAAATGCGCCTGCGCCAAGTGCGCACAAACCACTAACGGCCATGGCCGCCATGGTAACCGTCGTCCGGCCAATCCTGTCAGCCAATAATCCCGCAGCCAAAGAACCAAACGCCCCGATACCGATAATCGCAAATGTCAAAAGTGCCGCCCACATGCCCGGATTGGTGGCATCGCGCCCGGAAAACGCCCCATACAGAAACAGCCCGATCCAGCCCCACATGGCATAGAGTTCCCACATATGCCCGAAATAGCCATAACATGCATGGCGCAGCGGTTTGTTTGACCATATCTGCCCGACCATACGCGGATCAAAACGCGGGGAACGCCCCGGTGTCCCGCCCAGTTTGACGAACAGGACCATAAATCCGGAAAGATAAGCCGAAACACTTGCCGCAATGATCACCAGCCGCCAATCCAGCGGCACCGCCACCGCAAACAGATGCGGCAGCGCCGACCCCATGGTCAATGCCCCGACCAATAAGCCAACCAGAAACCCCGTATCGCCACGTGACCATGTCGCAACCATTTTCATGCCAACGGGATAAATCCCCGCCATGCAGATCCCGGTAATCAGGCGAAGCCCGATCACTACAACACCATCAACCGGCACGGCGAGAATCAGGAGATTGGCCGTCGCGGCAATCAATGCCGATATCGCCCAGAAACGCCTTGGTTCAATCCGGTCCGCCAACCCTAAAAAGGCGCTGGCCAGTGTGCCGATAACAAAACCCAGCAGAACCGAACTGGTAAATAACGAGGATTGAACGGCACCAAGGTTAAACTCGGCGCGCAATTGCGGCAGGACCGCCGTTGCCGAAAACCACAGCGCAAGTGCCATCAACTGGCAAATCGTGATCATGCCAACGGCCAGTGGCTTGCTCGCCTGCGCCATGGTTCCCCCTGAAATCATTCAAATTTGTGCATCATCATACATTGCCAAAAGGCGATGACCAGTGGCCCCATGCACAAAACAAAAAAATGCCGCCCGAACGAAGCCGGACGGCACCAAGTTTCCCGAGCGGGAATGAAACGGATGGATGCCTTTTCGCAGGCTCGGCCCCAAAACGGGACAGCCGCAAAAAGGGTTCTGGCGGTTGCTCAGGAATAGTCGCGCTGGTCGTCAATCACCTTGCCATCATTGGGCAGGCTGCCCGGTGTTGCAATTTCGACCTTGCCACGCAGCTTGCAAACCCCATGCAGGGTTTCGATCACGGCATCGGCATCAAACCCGGCGGCATCGGTTTCACAGGCCAGCATCATGACATCGACATCGTTTTCACGTGTCACGATCAGGCGTGCTTTGCCGATATCGGTGTGGCGTTTGACAACCTCGGCAATCTGGTGGGGATGAACGAACATGCCTTTGACCTTGGTGGTCTGATCGGCACGGCCCATCCAGCCCTTGATGCGCATATTGGTCCGCCCGCACGGGCTTGGCCCTGATGCAATTGCCGACAGATCACCGGTGGCAAACCGGATCAGCGGATAATCCATATTAAGGCTGGTGACGACGACCTCGCCCACCTCGCCCTCCGCCACCGGGTCGCCGGTACCGGGGCGCACGATTTCAAGGATGATATCCTCGGCAACGATCATGCCGCTTTCGGCATCACTTTCATAAGCAATCAGGCCAAGATCGGCACTGGCGTAACATTGCAGCATCGCAACGCCACGTTCCGAGAACCAGTCGCGCAATGACGGCGGCAATGCCTCGCCCGACACAAGCGCACGGGTGATGGATGAAACATCCCCGCCCAGCTCGTCGGCCTTTTCCATCAGGATTTTCAAAAACGATGGCGTGCCGGAATAGCCGGTCGGCTTCAGATCGGTGATCGCCTTGATCTGGGCTTCGGTCTGCCCGACACCGGCCGGAATGACGGCACAGCCGCACGCACGCGCACCGCTGTCAAAAATAAAGCCACCCGGTGTCAGGTGATAGGACAGGCAGTTATGAATGATGTCGCCCGGTCGGAACCCGGCAGCAAAAAACGCACGCCCCATCCGCCACCAGTCATCCCCCTTGCCCTCGGGATCGTAAATCGGACCCGGGCTTTGGAAAAGACGGCCAAGGGCTGGCACTGGTGTTGCGTTCAACCCGGCAAAGGGCGGGTTTTCCGCCTGCATGGTAATCAGATCGGATTTGCGGGTCACCGGCAATTTCGCAAGTGCCGCGCGGCTGGTTACATCCTGCGGATCGACACCATCAAGGATACGGCCAAAACCGGCGGCCTTGCTTTTTGCGTGATGAACAACCCGTGGCAATGCCGCCATCAAACCGGTTTCACGGTCTTTGGGGCTACGGGTTTCACTGGCGTCAAAGAAGGTATTAAGCATGGTGGCCGGGTCCGTTTTCTGGTCGTTACAAGGCACAGGCGCGTGTTAAAGCCAACGCTTGCGACGTTTGTACGATTTGATGTTCTTGAAGCTTTTGCGGTCTTCCGAACCACCGCCAAGATAGAATTCCTTGACGTCTTCGTTGTTCAGAAGCTCGTCACGGGTGCCATCCAGAACCACCTTGCCGCTTTCCATGATGTAACCGTAATCGGCAACCTTCAGCGCAAAATTGGCGTTCTGTTCAACGATCAGCATGGTGATGCCCTGCTCGCGGTTGATCTTTTCGATGATCCCGAACACTTCTTTCACCAGCAAGGGTGACAGACCCATCGAAGGTTCATCAAGCAAAATCATTTTCGGGCGCGCCATCAACGACCGACCGATTGCCAGCATCTGCTGTTCCCCGCCCGACAGGTAGCCTGCAAGGCCGGTCCGTTCGCGAAGGCGTGGAAAATATTCAAATACCATATCGATATCGTCCTTAACGCCCTTGTCCTTGCGGGTATAGGCGCCAAGCCGAAGGTTCTCAACACAGGTCATGTCTTCGATGATACGGCGGCCTTCCATGACCTGAAACAGACCGGCACGCACGATATCCTCGGGGCTGCCATTGGCAATCTGCTGCCCCATGAAATTGATATCACCACGGGTAACCTTGCCATCCTCGGTCTTGAGCAAACCCGAAATGGCCTTAAGCGTGGTCGATTTCCCGGCACCGTTCGGGCCCAGAAGGGTCACAATCTTGCCCTGCGGAACTTCAAGCGATACCCCGCGCAGCACAAGGATGACCTCGTCATACACGACTTCGATATTGTTGACCGACAGCAACGGTTCTGCGGTTTCGATCTTGCGGGCGGGCTCTGCCATGGTGTCCCCTTCAATCACGTTCTGATTACATCTCCCGGTGCCGGGGCGGGCGCGCTTTTCGCCACCCCGCCCCGAACACCTTCGGGAGACATCCGTCTTCTGGTTACGACTTAATAGCCGAGCCAGTCGTCACGACGCGGCAGGGTTACCGTGGTCAGTTTTTCGACCGTCGGTTCACCACCCTTGGCACTGCCGTTATAGATATTCACGGTGTTGATGCCGCGATGATCTTCGGCTGTCCAGGTTGCCGGCATGCAGACACCTTCAAGACCTTTCGGCACCCAGTCGGTGCGGGCATACATCCCGGCCTTGATGTTTTCGCCGGTGATGCCGCCATTGGCCTTGGCCCATTCCATGGCTTCTTTCATGTAATAGACCGAGCAAATGCCACGGATATAGTGGTGCGTACGGAACTGCTCGCCAGAGCTGTCCGACATTTTCGAGATTTCACGCACCAGTTCCATGCCCGGTACGCCCTCGTCGGTCCAGAAGCTGGTCATGGCCGGGAAGACATAGTTTTCAACATCGCCGATGGTTTTCAGCGTTTCAAAGTCACCCGCCCAGATATTGGCGAGCCATTTCGGGGACGCGCCAACCGTGTCACACGATTTCACCAGCGAAACCACCGACGGGCCGAGGTTACCAAGATACCCATAATTGGTTCCGGCTTCCTTGATCGTCAGGCATTGCGCCTTGAAATCGCCCGGCTTCATCGAAACAACAACCGGCTCGGTCACTTCAAAACCAAGTTCGGTCGCATATTCCGCACAGGCTTCTTTGGGGGCGTTCGGATACGGATGGTTATCCCCGATATGCGAGAATATCGGCTTGCCAGAACCACCCGATGTTTTCCAGTCTTCGGCAGCCCACTGAACCATTGCACGGCAGGCATCGGAATAGGATGCGCCATAGAAGAAGTTATAGGGGGCCGGTTTTGCGGTTTTCGGGTTTTTCGCGGTCGGATCGGTCAGATGGCCGGAATAGGATGCGGAATAGACCGGCACCTTGTCCTGGGCCACAAAGCTGATCAGGGCTTCGGTATCGCCCGTGCCCCAGCCCTGCATGGCGACCATTTCATTGCGCGAACGCCATTTTTTATAGTTCGCAATAGCCTGCGGCACCTTGTAGGCGTAATCGACCGATTCAGAATCCAGAACCGTGCCGTCAATCCCGCCATGGGTGTTGACATAAGACAGTGCATCGCGAACCCCGTCGGCATAAAACTTGCCGATGAAGCCGGTGGCACCGGTAATATCCATCAGATGGCCGACAAATACTTCGTCTGCCTTGGCTGCCGTTACCGACAGGCCAGTTGCAACCATCGCGGTTGCAGCAATCAGTCTTTTCATCACGACGTCTCCCTTGGACGTTTTCATCAACGATATAGCCTCCCGGTCTCCCCCGATTTTGATCCTGCCCCTTTGTGTTTTTTAGCGGAGCGGGTTTCGGCGGTAATTATCAGTACGAGAAGGGATAAAGCTTCCAGTACGCCCTGATCTGCTGCCAACGGTGCGCAAGCCCGTCCGGCTCGAAGATCAGGAAAAGGATGATGGCCAGACCGATCGCCATCTCCTTGATATAAGCCAGCCCGTCGGTCACAGCCGTCGAATTGGCCCATTCGAAAACACTCAGAAGTCCCACGCCGTTTTCCATGACTTCCGGCAGCAGAACCATAAAGACGGTCCCCATCAGCGTGCCCTTGACCGAGCCAAGTCCGCCAATGATGATCATGCCCAGAAACTGGATCGACAGCAGGATGGTAAAGCCCTCGGCCGAGACAAAGCCAAGATAGTGGCCGTACATCGCCCCGCCGATCCCGGCATAGAACGATGAAATCGCAAAGCTCATCAGACGGTATTTCGTCAGATTGATGCCCATGATTTCCGCCGAAAGATAATGATCCCGCACGGCAACAAAGGCGCGGCCATCACGGGTCCGCATCAGGTTCGTGCCCAGCAGATACATGATCACGAGGAAGAACAGGCAGACATAGAAGAAGCTGAAATCATCCAGCACTTCATAGCCGAACACATTGACCGGGTTCGCCGCCGCCCCGTAAGACCCGCCGGTAAACCAGTCGGCCCGGGCAAAGAAATCTTCGAGGATGAACTGGGCTGCCAATGTCGCAATCGCCAGATAAAGCCCCTTGATCCGGGCCGCAGGCAGACCGAACAAAAGCCCGACCGCCGCCGTCATAAGACCCGCCAGCGGGATCGACAGCAAAACCGGAATACCGGTCGTATTGTTGATCCAGGCCGACGCAAACGCCCCAAAGCCAAAGAACGCCGCATGCCCCAATGAAATCTGCCCGGTGAAGCCAACCAGAATATTCAGACCAAGGGCAGCAATGGCAAAGTACGAGATCTGAATGAACAGATTGACGTAATAACCATCCAGAACAAACGGGATCAGGGCGGTTGCAATCACACCCAAAATCGCCGCATTGCGGACAACGGTGGTGTCGAAAATCCGCGTATCCTGCCGATAGGTGGTCCGAAAATCACCACAGGGACGCATCGAAAATCCAGCCATAACGTATTACTCCGCCCCTTAGATGCGTTCGATGTCTTTGGTGCCAAACAGACCGTATGGCTTGATGCAAAGAATGATGATCAGCACATAGAACGGTGCGATCGAAAACAGGTTGCCCCAGTGCAGATACTGCCCGTCGACAAACTCGGCGGTGTTTTCCAGAAGACCGATAATCACCCCGCCGACGACGGCACCGACAATGGAATCAAGCCCGCCCAGAATGACGGCCGGAAACACCTTGATCCCGATGACCGAAAGCGCGGATGAAACCCCGTTGACCATCCCGATCACGATACCGGCGACACCCGACACCAGGGCCGAAATCGCCCAGGACATGGCAAATACGGTTTTGACGGAAATACCAAGGCTTTGCGCGACCTGCTGGTCAAAGGCAGTGGCCCGCATCGCAAGGCCCAGCTTGGAATATTTGAAGAACCAGTAGAACGCCGCCATGATCACCAACGAGATCACGAAACTCATGATATAGGCGGTTTCGATCTGCATGCCGAAAAGGTTGATCGACCGTTCGCTGAACACCTGCGGATAGGTCGCGGTGGTCGCACCGAATATCCATTTCGTTGCCGCCTGGAAAAAGATCGAAAGCCCGATCGTCACCATGATCACCGAAATGATCGGCTCGCCAATCATCGGGCGCAGCACCACCATTTGCAGAACAATGCCAAACGCCATCATGAACAGCAATGTGAACAGGAACCCAAGCCAGAAGGGCATCTGCATTTCCACCAGAAACGCATAACAGACCCATGCCCCGATCAAAAGAAACTCGCCCTGTGCGAAGTTCACGATCTGGGTCGATTTGTAAATCAGCACGAAACACATGGCGACCACGCCATACAATGTTCCGACAATCAGCCCGTTAAGCAGAAGCTGGAACAGAAGTTCGAAATTCATGTTGCCATCCCTGTAATGGCGGCCCCGCAACCTTTATGGCATTTGGGGCGCACTGTTTTATCGCTGCCTTATTCGGCGGCTTTGGGGGCCGTCTGTGCGGCCTTGTCCCCGTCCAGATCGACGACCTTCACACTTGTCTGGATGCGGGTTTTCGACCCGTCCTGGAAGGTGATCATGGTGTCGATATCAACCTTTTCATTGCCGGCATAAACCGCGTCGATGATGTCGGCGTATTTTTCCGCAACCACGCTGCGCCGGACCTTGCGGGTACGCGTCAGTTCGCCGTCATCGGCATCCAGTTCCTTGTAAAGCAGCAGGAACCGCTTGATGCGCTGGGCTTCCGGCAGGGTTTCATTCACCTGACGGATTTCATCAACGATCATGTCATAGACCTGCGGCTGGGCTGACAGATTGGTATAGTTGGTAAAGGCAATCCCGCGCTGCTCGGCCCATTTCGCCATGATCGAATAACGGATGCAGATCATGGTCGACAGGAACGGCAATCCCTTGCCAAGGATCACGGCCTCGGCAATGAAGGGCGAGAATTTAAGTTTGTTTTCAATAAACTGCGGCGAGAAACGCACACCTTTGGATGTTTCCGCCAGATCTTTCAGGCGATCAATCACCACAAGATGCTTGTTGCCTTCCTTGAAGTAACCGGCATCGCCCGTATGCATCCAGCCATCGCGGACATCCTCGTCATAGGAAGCCTGATTTTTATAGTAACTGGTAAACATCCCCGATGTGCGCGCAACAATTTCACCAACGCCGTTTTCATCGGTATTGATGATTTTGATTTCCGAATTATCAAACGCACGCCCGACCGTATCGAAATCAATGTCGCCGGGCTGATGGATGGTATAGGCACCGCAAAGTTCGGTCTGCCCGTAAAGCTGGCGCAACGGCACCCCCATCGCATGGAAGAACTTGAAGGTTTCCGGCCCCATCGCCGCCCCGCCTGTCGCAGCAGACCGCAAATTGGAAAAGCCCAACCGGTCCTTTAACGCATTCATCAACAGAACATCGGCAACCCTGGAATGGCCACCGCCGTCAAGGGCGGTACGCGCCAAAGCCATGCCGAAATCATACATTTTCTGTTTGAACAGGGTCGCATCCATCATGCGGGCCCGCACATCGGCGGCAATGGCTTCCCAGACGCGCGGCGCCAACAGGACGAAGTTCGGTCCGATCTCGCGAAGATCGGCCATCATGGTTTCCTGTTCTTCGACGAAATTGACGATCTGGCGGCTGATCAGCGACTGACCGACGACATAAACCTGTTCCATGATCCATGGCAGCGGCAGAACCGAAACATAATTATCACCCGGATATTTCGGATCGGCCCGCAAATAGGCCGCACAGTGATCAAGGAAATCACCGGCATTCAGCATCGCCATTTTCGGCTTGGACGTCGTGCCCGATGTGGTGCACAGGATCGCGCATTCATCACCGCGCGTATCGGCCACCATCACGTCATAGGCACCGGGATCTTTTGCCTCGACCGCACGGCCAAGCTCATAAAGCTTTTCGATATCCATCAGGCGCGGATCTTCGTATTTCCGCATCCCGCGCGGATCGCAATAAACGATATGTTCAACCGTCGGAATCTGGTCTGCCAGTTCCAGAAGCTTGTCGCACTGTTCCTCGTCCTCGGCGATCAGAACCCGCGCGCCGGAATAGGTAATCAGATAGGCGACTTCTTCATGAAGGCTGTCCTGATACAGACCGACCGACATGGCGCGCAGGGCATGGGCGGCGATTTCGCCCCAAACCCATTCCGGGCGGTTTTCGCCGATAACGCCGATCACATCACCGGGCTTGATGCCCATATCGCGCAGACCAAGCGCCATCCATTTGACGCGGTCGTTATAATCTTTCCACGTGAATTCCTGCCAGATGCCGAATTCCTTTTCGCGCATGGCAATTTCGTCGCCCCAGTGGCGCGCGTTATAAGCCAGCACCTTCGGAAAGGTATCAAGCACCTGCACATCGGCATAATCGGGGGTATTGCTGCTCATGTTCAGGCCACCTGCTCGTCTTCATCGGTTGCGTCATCGTCTTCGCCGAGATAGGCCTTTTTGACATGCTTGTTGGCCATGACTTCTTCGGGCAGGCCGGCCGCAATCTTGCGTCCGAAATCAAGAACCATGACCCGGTTGGAGATATCCATCACCACCCCCATGTCATGTTCGATCATGACAACCGTCATGCCCCATTCTTCGTTCAGATCGATGATAAAGCGCGCCATGTCCTCTTTTTCTTCGAGGTTCATGCCCGCCATCGGTTCATCAAGCAGGATCAGATCAGGGCGCAACGCCACCGCGCGCGCCAGTTCGACACGCTTGCGCAGACCATAGGACAGCGTTCCCGCCGTTGCCTTGCGGATATGGGAAATTTCAAGGAAGTCGATCACGTCCTCGCAGAAGCGCCGATGTTCAAGCTCTTCCTTCTGCGCGCCGGAAAACCAGTAAAGCGGCCCGGTCAGGCAATTGTTTTTCAAAAGATGGTGCCGCCCGACCATGATGTTATCAAGCACACTCATATGGCCAAAAAGAGCCAGGTTCTGGAAGGTACGGCCAATGCCCAGCTCGGCACGATCATTGGGTTTAAGCCCCGTGACATCCTTCCCCTTGAAGGCAACGGACCCGGTGGTCGGCTGATAGCGACCCGAAATGCAGTTAAGCATCGATGTCTTGCCAGCCCCGTTCGGACCAATGATTGAAAACAGCTCGCCGGGCTGGACGGAAAAGCTGACATCGCTCAGCGCGCGCACGCCGCCAAACACAAGCGACACGTCGCTGATCTGCAAGATGGGACCCTGTGACGTCATAACGTCGCTTATCCTCCCTGACTTGGGCCGCAGGCATCCTTGTGTCCGGTTGACCGGATCAAAGGTGGATACCCCGTGCCTCTTGTTCAGTTTCCCTGATGATGTGCCGGTTTTTATTTGCCCCGGACCTTACGGAAACCGGGCTTGACACATTTAATACGTATTTAAGTACCAATTTCAGCAAATCACGTCAACGTGTTGCACAGCAACGGATTGAGACTTTTCACAAATTCGCGCTGCACAATTTTTGCGTTCTGGTCTGATGAATGCATTTCCACCTATAATTCCGTAAGGTCATCACGACACAACCCACATATCGAAAGATCAAAAATTATTGCATTGCAACATTTCACTTCCTGTTCGCGCTGCACCAACTGTGTTCTGACAAACGCGAAAATTGTCCCCTGCGGCATTCAGGCGATCACCCGATTCGTTCCCTTTGGACAGGGTTTCTCCCGATAGTACAGGGCATCCCCTACATTCGAGTCTTTCCAGATTTGGCGATGATCCTATGGACTCGCAAACAATGCCCGGACGGATTTACGGCGTTTTTCACCCGAATCAGATACCTTCTGATTGCCATTACACACCCGCCATTCACCAATTCGTTGTTATCGCAGGGATTTCAAGAATGACCCTTTTGCGGGTCTGGACTTTCGGGGGGAATTGTGGTGTAACCCCGTGGCACATACATATGTAGCCGTGACCCGCGTCACGAGATACAGATAGCCCACCGCTCGGCGCTCCGACGGTCGGGGTGTCTTGTCACGACAAGCCCTTTAACCACCTTGAGGAGGGTCTGATGTCCATTTGTGGCAAAGACAACCTGCAAACGCGCCGCACGCTGAAGGTCGGGGATAAATCCTACGACTATTACAGCCTCAAAGTGGCTTCCGAGAAAATCGGCGACGTTTCCAAACTTCCGTTTACGCTGAAGGTCGTTCTGGAAAACCTTCTGCGTTACGAAGACGATTTCACTGTCAAAACCGACGATGTCAAAGCTGTCGTCGCGTGGCTCAAATCCCGTTCGAGCTCGCACGAGATCAACTATCGTCCGGCCCGCGTCCTGATGCAGGACTTCACCGGCGTTCCCGCTGTTGTTGACCTTGCCGCGATGCGCGATGCCGTCGTCAAGATGGGCGGCGACGCCCAGAAGGTGAACCCGCTTTCACCGGTTGACCTCGTCATTGACCACTCGGTCATGATCGACTTCTTCGGCACCGACGACGCGCTCGACAAAAACATGGAAGTCGAGTTCGAACGTAACGGCGAACGCTACGAGTTCCTGCGCTGGGGCCAGAATGCGTTCAACAATTTCCGTATCGTTCCGCCGGGGGCTGGTATCTGTCACCAGGTGAACGTCGAACATCTCGCCAAGGTCGTCTGGACCGGCGAAGATGACAACGGCAAAACCGTTGCCTATCCCGATACGCTGGTCGGTACCGATTCCCATACCACCATGGTCAACGGCCTTGCCGTTCTGGGCTGGGGTGTTGGCGGTCTCGAAGCCGAAGCAGCAATGCTCGGTCAGCCGATCTCGATGCTGATCCCCGAAGTCGTAGGTTTCAAACTGACCGGCTCGATGAAAGAAGGCATCACCGCAACCGACCTCGTGCTGCGCGTCGTTCAGATGCTCCGCGAGAAGGGCGTTGTTGGCAAGTTCGTCGAATTCTATGGCGACGCGCTTGACCATATGAGCCTGCCGGATCGTGCGACCATCGGTAACATGGCACCGGAATATGGTGCGACCTGCGGCTTCTTCCCGATCGACGATGAAACGCTGAACTACATGCGTAACACCGGCCGTTCCGAAGAACAGATCGCACTGGTCGAAGCATATGCCAAAGAACAGGGCATGTGGCGCGACCCGAGCTTCGAAGCCGAATATACCGCTACCCTTGAGCTTGACATCTCGACCGTTGAACCGGCCCTGTCCGGTCCGAAACGTCCGCAGGACCGCGTTCTGCTGAAAGATGCCGTTTCAAGCTTCACCAAAACCTTTGCCGACATGGCACCGGGTGTTGATGCGGATCGTTCTGTTCCGGTTTCGAACGAAAACTTCGCAATGAAAGACGGTAACGTCGTTATTGCCGCCATCACGTCCTGCACCAACACCTCGAACCCGAGCGTGCTGATCGCAGCCGGCCTGCTGGCGAAAAAAGCGGTCGAACTCGGCCTGCAGCGCAAACCGTGGGTGAAAACCTCGCTCGCACCGGGCTCGCTGGTGGTTGCCGACTATCTCGAAAAAGCCGGCCTGCAGTCCTATCTCGACAAGCTCGGCTTTAACGTTGCCGGTTTCGGTTGCACCACCTGTATCGGGAACTCCGGTCCGTTGGCCGACCCGATCATCGACGCAATTGACGGTAACGACATGCTCGTTACCGCCGTTCTGTCGGGCAACCGTAACTTCGAAGGCCGCATCAGCCCGCAGGTCAAGGCAAACTACCTTGCCTCCCCGCCGCTGGTTGTTGCCTATGCCCTTGCCGGTAACCTGAAGGTCGATCTGAACAAAGACCCGATCGGAACCGACAAGAACGGCAAAGACGTCTTCATGAAAGACATCTGGCCGACCAACAAGGAAATCGCGGACACCATCGCGTCCTCGATCTCTGCTTCGATGTACAAGGATCGTTACGACAACATCTTTGCCGGCCCGAAACCGTGGCAGGAAATCGAAGTCACCGAAGGCGAAACCTTCGATTGGGATGGCAAATCGACCTACGTCCAGAACCCGCCCTACTTCGTCAATATGGCGAAAGAACCGGGTGAGTTCTCGGAAGTTCATGGCGCACGCCCGCTCCTGATCCTTGCTGACTCTGTCACCACCGACCACATTTCTCCGGCCGGTTCGATCAAGGCAGAAAGCCCGGCGGGTGAATACCTCAAGGCTCATGGCGTCGAAGTTCGCGACTTCAACTCCTACGGCGCACGCCGCGGGAACCACGAAGTCATGATGCGCGGCACCTTTGCCAACATTCGTATCCGCAACGAAATGGCACCGGGCACCGAAGGTGGTGTTTCGGTTCATTACCCGTCCGGCGAACAGGGCTGGGTCTATGATGTTGCCATGCGTTACCAGGCAGAAGGCACCCCGCTGGTTGTCATCGCTGGTAAGGAATACGGCACCGGTTCGTCCCGTGACTGGGCAGCCAAAGGCACCAACCTGCTCGGCGTCAAAGCTGTTCTGGCTGAAAGCTTCGAACGTATCCACCGCACCAACCTGGTCTGCATGGGCGTCCTGCCGCTGCAGTTCAAGAATGGTGAAGGTCGCGCGACCTACAAGCTGGATGGCACCGAAGTCTTCGACGTTCTGGGTATCGGCAACGGTATCAACCCGATGCAGGACGTTACGGTTCGTATCACGCGCAAGGATGGCTCCACCGAAGAGGTCATTGCCACCTGCCGTATCGATACCGAAAACGAAGTCCTTTACTACCAGAACGGCGGCATTCTGCAGTTCGTTCTGCGTAACATGATGAAAGCGGCCTGATTTCACCTGAAATCAAAGGCTGACTGAATGCGAAACACCCCCGTCTTTCAAAGGCGGGGGTGTTTTTACAACAGTCTTGCACTTTTGAATTGCGACAAATCCAAATCACATCCGTGCATTGATTTATAACAAGTCAGCCGTCCCGACGATTTGCTAGGGATAAGGCTAGAAAAATAATGCCCGCAAACCGGGTGCCAGACAGGATTTGGACAGCAACAGGTTATCATGACGCGCCCCAGCTTTTCGGATGGCAAGCCTCCCCACCTGACCGTAGGCACGATTTCCCCCGGCATTGTTTTGCGATGCGGGCCGGAAACCATCGTTGGTCAGGCCATCGACATGATGCGCGAAGCCAATTGCAGCTCCATCATTGTCACCAGGGATCATCTGCCGGTCGGAATCTGGACGGAAAAGGACTGCCTGTCCCTGCCCGCTGACTGCGAAGCCACCATGAACGAGCCGATATCAAAATGGATGTCAGCACCCGTTCACAGCATTTCGGTCCATGCGACACCCGAGGCCGCGATCATCCGCATGCGCGAACGCCATGTCCGCCATCTGGTCACTGTGGATGCGGAAAACCGCTTGGCTGGGATCATCAGCCAGTCTGATCTGATCCGTCAGCAGGGAAGCTGGCGCAAGCTTGGCGATGGGGATGTTGGTGCTGCCATCCGCCGCACGACAATCTTTGTCGATGGCAATATTCCAATGTCGGAACTGCGTGCGCGCATGCATGATGCCAAATGCGACTGCGCGATTGTTTATGATCCGTCGGTTGCAACCGACCCGGTTGCGATGCTCGATCACACCGGGATCATCACCGAACGCGATATCCTGCGCAATCTTGCCAACGGTGATCATGCAAAACCGGCCACCGAAGTCGCCAGCCGTCCACTGCGCGTCATTTCTGCCAGGGCCAGTCTGAACAATGCCCGCGACACGATGCTGGCCGAACATATCCGCCACCTCGCCGTCATTGATGAAACCGGCAACGTGATCGGTGTTCTGTCCTTCGCCGATCTGCTGGAATTTATCGAACAGGATTATTTCGCCCATCTCAGGTCCGTGATGGAAGGCCGCGATATCGAACTGAGTGCGGCACGCCGGTCACTGTTTCTGGCAGACAAGATCATTGAAACCTCGCCCGACGGGATCATGGTCTGTGCCGCCGATGGCACGATCGAACTGGTCAATCCTGCCTTTACCCGCGTAACCGGCTACACCGCCAGCGATGTGATCGGCAAGAACCCGAATATCCTGCAATCCGGGCGCCAGTCCCCGGAATTTTATGCCGCGATGTGGCGCGATATTGCGCGATTGGGAAAATGGGAAGGCGAAATCTGGAACCGCCGCAAATCGGGCGAAATTTATCCCGAATGGCTTTCGATCATCGCGATCCGCGATGCGGATGGCCAGATCAGCCAGTATGCATCGATCTTTACCGATATCAGCGAACGCAAAAAAAACCGCGAGGATATCCTGCGGCTTGCCCATATTGACGAACTGACCGGCTATCCCAATCGTCGC
>CAMPHD010000003.1 GCA_946885765.1 uncultured Thalassospira sp. | reverse complement strand
GCCAGTGTAATATCACCACCATAGTTGAAAGTGAGATTGTCCAGCGCGTTCCAGTTCGTCCATTGGGCATCGGCCATGATCGTCCATTTGTCCGACAAGTCCTGAGCAATGCCGAAATTGACAAATTCTGGTGTCGTCACATTGGCGGTAGCCGTTTGATCACGGAAGATGGCTGCATTTGTGAATTTGATGTCGCCTTCAAGCTCATGTTTGACTTCTGACGTGTAGCCTACTCCGATCCGGGTGGTCGGGGTGACGTCCCAATTCAGGCCAAAAGTCCATCCGGGAGCAAAGTCACTGCCGGTCACATCGCTGCTGCCTTCGGTGCCGGCACCGGTTACGACAGCACGAGCCAGTCTTGCATCCATATACTGGAGCTGTAATCCGCCACCAACAGACAAGCCATTATCAAATCGATATGCAATTACCGGCTTCACATTGGTTGTTTTGATCGAGGAAGTGGTCCCAAAGAAACGGCCTGAGAAATCATCTTCATAATCTGTCACCAAACCCCAAGGCGCAGTTATGGAAACACCGAAATTCAAGTTCTCGTTCAGCTTCCAGACAGCGTGAGCATTGGGAACGAACGCATCCTGAGCAAAATCACCATAATCAGTACGAGATACGTCCTGACCTGCGACTGCAGTTGCTGAGCCGTTCTTCATTTCTGATCGTGGAACGATAAGACTGCCACCTACGCTGTAACTCGTTTCATCGAACTGGCCAACATTTGCCGGGTTGTAAAATATCGTCGATGCGTCTGTACTTGCAGTTGACATTCCTGCAAAGGATGACCCTTGAAGGGTGCCGCTAACCTCGCGAATTTGATAGCCCGATGCATTGGCACTGCCGGTTGCAGCAAGGGCGCAGATAAGTGCTGTTCCCGAAGCTGCCCCCCACAGGCAGCCTTTCTTGAATTTGGACGTCATGGGTATCTCCCTGGATCATAACGGTTTTGAAGAATGCGCTTTATGCGCCCGCTTTTATTTTTGAAGGTCTTTGGCATCGACCCGGATAAAGTCGATGTCGTAACCCTTTCTTTTGAAGCTTGTTCTCAGAAGCCTGCCGTCTTCGCCATACCAGAGGTCGCGTTGGACATCCCCGGTCATGACATAGTGTGTGGCGGGTATTTCCCGGTTATTGATGGCAAGTGTTTCTGTCCCGGTTTTCCGGGTTGTCACAGCGTAAGGTTCCGCATTGATTACGCTGTAAAGGCTTGTTTTCGTGGTGACGTCCTCGCGCCAGAGCGTAAGGGGCCATGCGCCGTCACAGGCATCGCGTTTCGCAACACCCTTGCCGGCGACCTCGAAACAGTCACCTTCGTATTCAGCCTTGTAGGTATAAGGCGAGCCGTCATCATTTGTGTCAGTATCAACCGACACAAGCTGATCGTTCCGCCATTTTTCAAGGCGTGAATGGCCATACTGGAATTGAAGGAAAAGGACCGTCACATCGGTACGTGTGGTGATGGCGGCCGTATAACCATCGGGCGTGTCGGTGATTTCGACGGTTTCAAAGCCGATGGGTTCGCCATCTTTCAAGACCTGGTAATTCAGCGTTTCGTCGGCATGTGCCGATGAGATTGCACCAAGGCTTCCGATCAGGCCGGCGGCCAAAGTGCAAAGAACGGTGCTTTTGATAAAGCTGTGCCGCATCCCTGTTCCCCTGACGATAGAAATCAATCCAGCATGGATGAAAGTTTTGCCGCGACTCCCATGGAGCCCTTGATCTTGAGCTTGCCCATCGTAAAGGCGAGCATCGGATCAAGTTTGCCGGCAATCATCTTTTCCAGATTGGCTTTCTTGATTTTCAGGATGCAGTCCGCGTCGCTGATATCATCGTCGCTGATTTCCGGTTCCGGACCGGTAGCATCAATGACGATATGTCCGTCTTCGCCGCAATCAAAGGCAACCACGGCATTAAGGCCGCGCAATTGCGGAAGTTTCTGTTTTACGGATTCGAGGATATCCTCCACGAACGCCTCCCTCTGAAGCTGATGTTGTTTTTCTGATTATGTCAGCACTGTAACGTAAAGTGACGTTAACGTAAAACAAATTACGATAGGGATATTTAGGTTCCTATTAAGTCACTGATCTGGATAAATAATCAACTGCAGGATTGCGGTTCCAGACAGCAAAAAGGACCCGAAACTTTCGGGTCCTTTGCAAAGGCATCAAGATATCGCTACGCGCATAAGTCGTATTTCGGACGGGCGGTATCAGGAAACGATCTGCCAGCTTCCGTCAGGTTGCATGCAGGCCGTACCATAGCTTTGCTGCTGCTTTCCGCCGATGACCGTTGTTGCCGTATATTCCCGGCAATAGCGGCCAGCCGTATTTTGCCAGGTTCGGGTTGGTGTCATATCGAACTCGCGTTGCGACTCCGGGTTGATCCAGCGCGCCGTCTGTCCATCGGGAATTTGTTGAAGGGCATACCCCGTACAGGCGGCATCTGCCTGATCAAGGCTTCGCCCGACCGAGTATCCACCCAGAAGACCAAGGATCGCACCGCCAATCATCGCGGCATCACGACCGCTGCCTTTACCAATTGTCGATCCGATAGCCGTTCCTGCGCCGCCGCCGATCAGTGCGCCAATCACATCGCGGTTGCATCGCAGGAAATTGCCATCCGAAACAAACATGTCGGATCGATAACCACGGTCATAATTCTTGTGGTGTTGTTTCGCCCGGTAACCGTGTGCAGGTGCCCAGGACGGTGGATCTGCAAAGGCGGTTGCCGGAATTGCGACAGGTGCGGCAATTCCAACCGAAATGGCAATCGCCATAACGTGCCTTGTCCATTTTGAATGTGTCATTTCCGGCGCTCCTCATTTTCATGAAGGATGTAACCGGCACCTGTACCGACCAGCCCGCCGATTACGGCACCGCAGGAAATACATCCGCCGGTAACGGCTGTACCAACAACGCCAACGCCCGCGCCAATGGCGGCGCCGCTCAGCATTTTCTGATCCCTGTCTCCCAAACCGCTGCAGGCCGATAATCCCAATGTGCTCGCAACGGCCAATATAATGGCTGTGTGTCGCATCTCTCTCATGTCCTTCCCATTTTGTTTTGTCGCGGCGGCATTCCGGGAAATGGATAAACCACCGATGAAAGCAGTCTGATCGGGCAATAAGGAAGGGGTTTGGCGGCTTTAAGGGAAGAATGCGGCAGATAAGGTAACAAAAAGGCATCCGGGAGTGCCTTGATTCAGAACGTGTTTCCCGGGTCGATCAATCAAATTCCGGAATATCATTTGCGTTGAAACGGTTCAAACATCCCGATAGCTTGATGGCGCGATCATAAGCGCGATAACAAAACCGCCAAGATACCAAGGGAAACGTCATGACATTTGCCGCGTGGTTGTCCGTTGCGACAATCTGCATTCTGGGTGCGATGACACCCGGTCCCAGCCTTGCGGTTGTTTTACGTTATTCCGTCGGGCAATCCCGTCAGGCTGGGTTTGCCTGCGCGGTGGCGCATGGATTGGGCGTCGGTTTTTATGCCGTCATCACCATGACCGGCCTTGGCATACTTTTCCAGACGGTTCCGGCATTTCGCAATATCGTCAGCGTTCTTGGCGCGCTTTATCTGATCTATCTGGCGATCAGGGCCTGGCGTGCGGCAGGATCAGGCGCACGGTTCGAGTCCGAGCAGGGCGGGCAGGTTGCTGATACAATGACGCAGGCGGCGCGCGATGGTTTCATGATCGCGTTTCTGAACCCGAAGATTGCGCTGTTTTTCCTTGCCCTGTTCAGTCAGTTCGTATCCCCGGAATTTGAATGGGGTGGCAAGTTTCTGCTGGCTTTCACCGCTGCGGGGATTGATGCCGCCTGGTACTGCCTTGTTGCTGTTGGCTTGTCGCATGGCGCGGTTTTGCCATGGTTGCGCGCACATTCGATGTGGATCGTACGCATTATCGCAATATTGTTTGTCGTGATTGCGATGCGTGTTTTGATTGGCATTTTGCCAATTTGATCAATCTTTCTGATACATAAAGAACAAAGTTACTCAGGCTTTCCCCGCCACCACCTTCGCCGGAGTATTCCGATGACCCAAAATCAGGGCGGTGTTGCACCGTCTGAAACCTTGTCTGCTGTGTCCCCGGCGCAGCAGAATGAAAACACTCGATCCACCGATCCTGCCGCGCGAGGATTTCGTCACCTTGGCCCGCATATCGGCTTTTTGCTGGCTCTTTTGCTTTTGGCTGCGAACATGCGCGGCAGCATCGTTGCCATGGGGCCGCTTGCCGAGATTGTCGGTCTTGATCTGCAGCTTTCGGGAACGCAGCTTGGTCTGTTGACGACCATCCCGGTTCTTAGTTTTGGCGTGCTATCGATCTTTGCGCCGCGCCTTGGGCAGCGGTTCGGGTTGGAGGCAACGCTTCTGACCATGTTGCTGTTTATCGCGGTGGGGCAGGGCCTGCGCGCGACCGGCAGCTATGGCATCATGATTGTCGGCACGATCATTCTTGGATCGGCGATTGCCGTTTTGAATGTGCTGACACCGTCGCTGGTGCGGCGCAGTTTTCCGACCCGTGTTGCCCTGATTACAGCGCTTTACACCTTTACCATGTCGACGGGTGCGACTGTCGCGGCATTCGTTGCAATACCGATACGAAATGCGGCGGATGGTGATTGGCGGTATTCATTGGGGATCTGGGCGGTGTTTGCCGCCCTTGCCTTCCTATTGTGGTTGCCAATGTTGCGCTATCGCCACAAGGGTCCGGCACCGGTATCTGTTACGCAGGTTTCGTTGTGGAAAAATGTCGAGGCATGGTGGCTTGCCCTGTTTTTCGGGTGCCAGTCGCTTATGTTTTATACCGGTACGGCCTGGGTCGCGAAGGTCTTCATCGATAGCGGTATTTCAGAGGGTGAGGCCGCAACCCTTCTGACCATCTTTAACGTGTTTGGTATCCCGGCGGCGTTTGCGGCACCGCTGATCTATTCGAAAATCGCCAACAAGAAACTGGCGATGGTGATTTTGCATGTTCCGTTGATGATCGGTATTCCCGGCTTTGTTTTTGCCACGACCGAGCTTCCCTATCTTTGGGCGTTCTGTATGGGGCTTGGACAGGGTGCCATGATCAGTATCGCATTGACGCTGGTGGGGATCCGCGGTGCGGACCCGCAGACCTCGGCGCGGTTGTCGGGGATGTGCCAGTCAGTCGGTTATTTGCTGGCGGCTGTTGGTCCGGTTTTGTTCGGGGCCCTGCATGATCTGCTTGGCAACTGGGAGGCGGCCTTGTCCTTCCTGTTTGCGATTGTGTGCATTCAGATGATTGCAGCCCTTCGTGCGGGATCGGCCGCAAAGATTGGCGGAGAAAGCATCCCTTGATCCCGTTTTGATAAAATACAGGGTCCTAGCCCAATTGACATGGCAACACCCCGGCATGAAACAGCGCATGCCGGGGTGTTTCATTTGGTGTGACATTTGTCACTTGATGAACTTGACTTGCATTCGCAGGAAGAATATAGAGTTGCAAGTCATTATTAATAACAGTCAAGTCAAACTAAGGAGTCTGCGATGCCTGACATCGCATCCAGACCGTATGGGACGGAAAAATCCGGCACGGTCAAATTAATGCAGGTCGAAGACCTGATGGGGAATGACCGGGAAATTGTCATCATTCATCAAGGTGATGAATATCGTCTGCGTCTAACGTCAAATAACAAGCTCATCCTGACGAAGTAATCGCGTTCAAAGACGCGACAATCCACGCCAAATTTGCCAGCCAGCGCGCCAGTGCCCTGCACAAGCCAGCCAGCCAGCCAAAAAAAATGGTTCCAAGCTGCCTTACAGGGGAAATATCATGGTTCGAACGGTTTCTGCGCGCCTGCTTATGGCGACAGTATCCATGCTTGCTTTATCGGTTTCAGTCAATGCACAGGAAACGACTGGCCAAACACCTTCTAATGACGATCCGGCGACGACGGTTGAAACGCAATCGGCCCCGGAAAAAAATATTGTTCTCGACGCAATTTCGGTAACGGCGCGCAAGAACGATACGTTGGCGATTGATGCGCCAGCATCCATTTCAATTGTCAATCAGGACGAACTGCAACGCCGCCAGCCGGATAATCTTGGGGATATCCTGCGCGGGATGCCCGGTGTTGATGTATCGGGCGGGCCGCGGAGTACGGTGCAGATGCCGATCATTCGTGGTCTGACCGACGACCGGGTTGTCATTCGTGTTGATGGTGCACGCGCGAACCTGAATGTCGGGCACAAGGGCGGCTTGTTCATTGATCCCGAAGTCCTTAAACAGGTCGAGGTCTATCGCGGTCCGGCATCGACAATGCAGGGTACTGGAGCACTTGGCGGGGTGCTGGCCCTGACCACGGTTGATGCCAATGACATGCTCGAACCGGGCGAAAAAATCGGTGCACGGGTCAAGGCCGGTTACACATCGGTCGATGACGGGATGACCTGGAACGGCATGGCTTATGGCCGTCCGACCGGCAACACCGATATGCTTGTCAGCATCACGCGCAAGAATACCGATGATTTCAAGGCTGGTAATGGCGAAGAACAGCCCTTTACCGATGATGATTACATCAATGGCCTGTTCAAGGGCGGCGTTGACATCAACGACGTCAGCCGTCTGACCCTGTCCTTGCAGCGTTACAGCGACGATCATGAATTGCCAGCAGCACCGGATGGCACCAGTGTGGATAACCTGACAGACCGCGAAAGCACCCAGACCACGGCTGTCATTGGCTATGAATATGATGACAATGCCAATGACTGGGTAGATGCCGAAATTCGGCTGTACGGCATGGATAACGAGATCAAGGAAGTTCGCCTCAGTGACGGGCGCGATGACCGGCGTGACTTGCAGACCATTGGTCTGGAGGGCAGCAACACGGTACGTTTTGATCTCGCCGGAGGCGAATTGTTCACGACATTGGGCGGTGAAGTTTTCCGCGATAGTCAGGAAGGTCGCCGGGACGGGGAAGCCATATCGGGTCTGTTCCCGGATGCAGAAATGCTGATTTCCGGTGTTTACATCGACAATACCTATGCGGTGACGGAACGCCTTGAACTTGGTGCCGGTGTCCGGTTTGATTCCTTTGATCTGTCCGCAGACGATCAGGAAGACCGCAGCGATCATGCGGTATCACCGCGCTTTTCGGCGAGCTATCGCGTTACCAGCTGGATGCAACCCTATGTCAGCTATGCCGAGGCGTTTAACGCCCCGTCACTGACCCAGCTTTATAATGACGGGCTTCATTTCGCGATACCCGGGCCTTTCCCGCCAGACAACTTCTTTGTGCCAAACCCCGATCTTGAGGCGGAAACAGCAAAAACCTGGGAATTCGGGTCCAACTTCAAGACCGATGACCTGATTGTCGGTGGTGATGCCTTACGGGCAAAGGTCGCGTATTTCCGTAACAAGGTCGAAGATTACATCGAACAATCAACCGATATCATGGCAGGAACGACGACCAGTTCCAATCTGCCCGAAGCCAAGATCAAGGGTTTTGAAGCAGAACTAAGCTATGACACCGGTCTTGTGTTTGCCGGTATTGCGGTGTCCCGTATCCGCGGGGAAAACTCGCAGACGGGTGAATATCTTTCCAACATTTCCGGTGACAAGGTTTCCGTATCGGGTGGCTATCGGTTTGTTGACGAGGGTGTCGTCGTTGGTGGTCGTGCGAATATGGTCGATGCACAAGACCGTGTGCCCGACGATGAAGACGAACGCGATGGCTATGCGACGTTTGATCTGTTTGCCAACTGGAATGCAGATGAGGTCGTGAATGGCCTTACGGTTAATTTCGGTGTGGATAACATTCTTGATCAGGAATATCGCACCAGTGCCGCGACCCTCTATGAGCCGGGCCGTAACGTAAAAATTTCCGCAAGCATGAAATTCTGATGATCCGGGATCAGACGATGCAGAAGCTGCATCGTCTGATCTTATGAGGAGATAATTAAACGCCATGACTGAAAATAACTTCAAAACACCATTCGAAGCCTGGTCTGCGTTTTCCGCGGGTGAGGCAAAGGGATATGCGGTTGATATCGCAGCCGAACTGGGTCTGACCGAAGGTGAACTTGTGGCCGCCGGAATTGGACAGAATGTCGTCCGGATTGATGCCGATTGGGGCGACCTGATCAAGCGCCTTGAAGAACTTGGCGAGGTCAAGATTCTGACCCGCAACAAAAATGTCGTGCACGAGAAAATCGGCATCTTTGGAAAGGTCAGTATCAATGGAGAAATGGGGCTGGTCCTGAACGGAGATATTGATCTGCGTTTGTTTTTGGGGCGTTGGGGACATGGTTTTGCCATTGAAACCCACAATCCGACCGCAGGGCGTCGTCGCAGTATCCAGTTCTTCGATCATGATGGAACCGCCATCCACAAGGTATTCCTGACCGGAAATTCGAACGAAGCCGGTTATGATGCATTGGTTACCGAGTTTCGTGCGCAAGACCAGACACCGGGGATCGAGATTCTGCCACCATTGCCAAAGTCGGTTCAGTTGGCTGACGAGCAGGTTGATATTGAAAATATGCGCGCCCACTGGCGTCATATGACCGACGTGCATCAATTCCACGGTTTGCTTAAGGATTTCGGGGTTGGTCGCCATCAGGGATTGCGCCTTGTTGGTGATGAATTCGCCGAGAAGCTCAAGCCGGAATCGCTTAAGGTCCTGCTTGAAGCAGCCGCGCAAAGCGGTCTTCCAATTATGGTGTTTGTTGGTAATGGAGGGGCAATCCAGATCCATACCGGTCCCGTGAAAAATATTCGCGAAATGGGTGCCTGGATCAATGTCATGGACCCGCGCTTCACCCTGCATCTGCGTAATGATTTGATCGCGGAGGCCTGGATTGTACGCAAGCCGATCCGTGAAGGTATGGTGACGGCGGTTGAGCTATACGATGCCGAACTGAACAATTTTGCCATTCTGTGCGGCGAACGTGCACCAAAACATCCGGAAAACCCGGAGTGGCAGAAATTGGCAGAGAG
Organism: uncultured Thalassospira sp.; assembly: GCA_946885765.1. The sequence continues at coordinate 22,241 of CAMPHD010000003.1, read as the reverse complement.
CCTGCCGCGTTTAGATGCGACACTGGCAGCCGCGGGGGAGTAGCAAAATGCGGTTGTATATTGCCCTGCTTGCTGCGTTGCTTGGCTTTATCGGATTGTGTCTTCCGGCATTTGCTGCTGATCGTCCGATGCGTGTTGTTACGGTCGGGGCTCCGGCAACGGAAATCGTCTATGCATTGGGTGCAGGTGAGAGTGTGGTCGCGACCGACACCACAAGCACGTGGCCTGAAGTCGTCTCCGGCTTGCCCAAGGTTGGTTATATGCGTGCTTTGGCATCCGAGGGCATTATTAGCCTCAAGCCCGATCTGATTATTGCGGTTGAAAAGTCGGGGCCAGCACCTGTCCTGGACAGTTTGCGCGGGCTTGGCATTCAGGTCATCACCCTGCCGTCGCTGGATCAGCTTGAGAACCTGCCCGAAGCCATATCAATAGCAGCAAAGGCGTTGGGTCGTCAGGTTGAAGGTGAGGAGCTGGTTGCCGCAGTCGAGAACGACATCGCGTCGATCCGGCATCTTGCCGGGGCGGATCACGCGACGATTGTGTTTTTGATGGCAGTCGGGCACGGACAGCCGATTTCGGCTGGCAGCAACACCACCGCTGACGAGATCATCAATCTTGTCGGCGGAGAGAATCCGATGGCAGGTTATGAAGGTTTCAAGCCCGTTTCGTCGGAGGTGATTGCAGGCGATACGTCGGATTATGTTCTGGTACCGCAATCCACACTCGAACATTTCGGTGGGGTCGACGGCATGAAAAAACATCCTTCGCTGGGGCTTCACAAGGCGGTTCAGGCAGATCATGTCATTACCGTCTCATCATCGACCATTCTTGGATTCGGGCCGCGTTCCGCCAGCGAAATACGGGAATTGGCGGCAAAGCTTCATTCTGCTGAAACTGAACAATGAAACCGGTATCCCAGCGTGATCTGACGTCTTTTCTCGTGGTCAGCCACAATGCCGGTATCCTGTTGATCATGTTTCTGATTCTGGTGCTGGCCGTTGTGATTTCGCTTGGTGTCGGCGGTGCGGATATTGGTGTCGGAAAGGTGCTTGTGCATCTTGCGCACCGTATTGGTCTGATCGGGTCCGGGGTTGATGATTTCAGTGCCCGGGTGCTCGATAGTTTGCGCTTGCCACGCATATTGCGCGGAATTGTCATTGGTGCGGGGCTGGGGCTTTCCGGGGCGGTTATGCAAAGCCTGTTTCGCAATCCGATTGCGGATCCCGGGTTTATCGGTGTTTCTGCCAGTGCTGCTTTCGGTGCGATCGCAATGATTGTTCTTGGTGGCGTGATTCTGGGACCATTCTATTCGCAAGCCGGTCCCTATGGCGTACCTGTTGCTGCATTCACCGGGGCCGTACTGGCAACCAGCCTTATCCGCATTTTGTCACGTCAGGACGGGCATACCGATGCAGCATTCATGCTGTTGATCGGGGTTGCGATCAATGCGATTGCTTTTGCGGGTGTCGGAATCTTTACCTACATGGCCGACGATGCACAGTTACGCAGTCTGACTTTCTGGCAAATGGGTGCACTTTCGGGCAACGGACCGGCAGATATTCCGGCTCTTGTCATTATGGTTGGCGGTATCCTGTATCTCATTACATTGGGGACGCCACTTAACCTGTTTCTGCTGGGCGAGGCAGAGGCACTGCATCTTGGTATCGAAGTTGAAAAACTGAAACGCCGGGCGACTGTTGCAACCGCACTTGTTGTCGGGGCGGCGGTTGCGGTTTCAGGTATTATCGGATTTGTCGGGCTGGTGGCACCACATCTGGTGCGGTTGGTGACTGGACCGGATAATCGGGTGGTGTTGCCGGCATCCGCAATAGGCGGTGCCATCATTCTTACTTTGGCAGATGCGATTGCACGTACCATCGTATTGCCGGCGGAACTTCCGATTGGTCTTGTTACCGGTATCCTCGGTGGGCCATTTTTCCTTGGTCTGTTGTTGCGCGAAAAGAAAAGGCGACGGATATGAGTCTTCGGGCGCAAGATGTGACCTACGAGGTGCGTGGTAACAAACTTGTTCGCGATATCTGCATTTGTGTCGAACCGGGTGAGGTTACCGCCATTCTTGGGCCGAACGGGGCCGGGAAATCCACTCTTCTAAAGCTGTTGTCTGGCGAAATCATACCGACTTCCGGGCTGATCACGCAAAACGAATATCCGCTGAACGATTTGTCGGCTCTGCAGCTTGCACAACAACGAGCGGTAATGCCGCAGGCAACGTCGATCACATTTCCCTTTATCGTACGTGATGTGGTTGGGCTGGGTCGCGCCCCGTTTCGTAAACAATCAACACGCAAGCTTGATGCCGAACTGGTGGAGTACGCGATTGGTAATGCTGATATCGCGCATCTTGCAGATCGTGCTTATCCGGCTTTGTCCGGGGGCGAAAAGCAACGTGTTCATCTGGCGCGTGCGCTGGTTCAGCTATGGGGTATGGATCATGGGGAAATTCAGAAAAAGAATCCGCAAACGGATCGTTACCTGTTGCTGGATGAACCAACATCGGGATTGGATGTGGCGCATCAGCACGCCCTGCTTTCGGTTGCACGCCGCGAAGCCCGTGATCGCAGAACCGGGGTTTTGATGATCTTGCATGATTTCAATCAGGTCATGGCCTATGCAGATAAGGTTGCTATTTTGCATAAAGGAAATCTGGTTGCTTATGGTGCAACAGCCGACGTGATGACATCGGCACTGCTAAGCGACGTATTTGAAAGTTCCATTCGAACAATTACCGATCCCGAGGGGCGTGCCGTTTTGATCAGTCAGGCTGCGCCTTAGTCAGCCATTAGACAGCCAGATCATTGATTTCCCGGGCGTCTCTTGCCAGTTGATCCAGTTTCTGCAGGATTTCATGAGTCGCGGTTTCCATGCGGGCGAAGGCCTTTTCCGCGGCCACAATATCGCGGTTTTTGAAGGCAGTGATTGCCGCGTGACCGGCTTCGTGTTGTGCCAGATGCGGTGCCCGGATCGCGTCAAAAGACGGCAGGTGGCGGAACGGTTTTGATGCTGGGCTGTCATACCATTTGCCAAACCGGCAGGTTTTGGCATCGCCCATATGGATGTCCGAACTATTGCCAAGCCCGGCGAGCAATTCGGCAACGGATTTGAAGAAGACGGCATGTTCGGCGCGGGCACTTCGTATGGTCCGGTTTGGGATTTCATACTGAACCAGTTCGGAAACCTGTGTTTCGATCAGGCCTTCGACCTGACCGATAACGCCGATGGCGGATCGGATCGCCGCAACCTGCCCACCGGTTTGCCCGGCGATGCCGGTAATGCCATCGCGGACGGCATCGGTTGCCTTGTTCTGTTCATCAAGGATGGTTGAAATATCGGCAATGCGACGTGTCGTGTCTTCCATCTTGGTGCCGATGTCGCCCATTTCGCGGGCAACGTCGTTCATCACATTCTGGCCGCGTGAAACGGCATCATTGCCGCGTGCCATGGCATCGACGATGCCCTGTGTTTCACCCTGCAGATTGACGATGCGGCTGCGGATTTCCTCGGTCGCGCGTGCGGTTTGCTGGCTAAGGGCCTTGACCTCGCCCGCGACGACGGCAAATCCCTTGCCGGCTTCGCCTGCGCGGGCGGCCTCGATTGTGGCGTTGAGCGCCAGAAGGTTGGTTTCGGCGGCAATTGCTTCGATTGAGGCGACGATCTCGCCGATTTTTTCTGATGCCTCGGCCAGGGCATCGACCCGCCCTGATGCATCCGATACCGCATGTGCGATGTCGTCCATGCTGCCAACGGCGTCCTTGACGGTTTGCTGGCCATTGCGGGTGGCGGTGATGGCATCGGTCGCGTTATCGGCAGCAGCGCGGCCATTTTCGGCAATGTGGCTGATGCCTGAAACCATTTGATCAATGGCGGCCGAAATCGATTGTGCCTTGCGGTCGACATCCTCGATCACATTCATCATGCGGGCATTGGATACCGCACTTTGATTGATGGCAACGGACAGATCCATCGTGCGATCAAGCTGCTGATCGGCAAAGGCATTTTCCGATGCATTATGGCGTTTGACGGCACTGGCATCGCAATAGGCCGTAAGCGTCAGTTCGATATCGAGCAGCATGACCGATGTCAGCGAGGTGACAATGCTTGCCGCCTGACCGGCATTCCATCGGTGGCGGGTAATGATCGCCTCGATCAGGGCATCGGTGATCGCATTATAGGTTGCGATGTAAAGTTTGGGGGTGATGCCGTAGGCTTCGTGGGCCTGACCGATCTGGCTGGATTCAATGACGAAAGCCTCGTCAATCTTGCCGTCAAACAGGTTTTTCCAGTGATTTTGCAATGATTTGGTCAGAGACGCGATGGTCGCCTCCGAAAGCGGGCTGGCTTTCAGATCGTCACTTTGGCTGATGGTTTTGTAAAAGCCTTCGGCGCGCTTGGCCGATTGATCGTGGATCAGTCCGGATGCCTTGCGCAAGGCGCCAAACGTTCCGGGCAGAACATTATAAAGCGCCAGACGATTTTCCAGTTGTGACACAGCCAATTCCCCTTACCCCGATCTGACCACGCGGATGGCGGTTCTTATACATATGGGTGGGAACTTTAGGGTTGGTGAATTCAATCGGCAATGAAATTCGTTGTCGGGATATATCCGTTACGAGATGTCATGCGGCGTTTGATTGGGCTGTTTCAGCCCGACAGGTCGCGATGATCCAGTCGCGGAACGCCCGAACTGCAAAATTGTTTTCCTTTTCCTCGGGATAAACAACGTAATAGGCATGCCGGTTGGGGATCGATACGTCAAAGGGGGCGACAAGCCGCCCGTTATCAAGTTCTTCGCGCACCAGAAATTCCGGCAGAAGGGCCAGCCCCAATCCGGCGACGGCGGCCTGGATCACCATGTGGAAATGTTCGAACCGTGGGCCGGCAAGCTCATCCACAACCGCAACGCCGGTTGCCGCCAGCCAGTCCTGCCATGCGCGCGGACGGGTGGAATGTTGCAGCAGGGTGCAATTGCGGACCCGTTCACGCGCAATCGGCAGATCGTCATTTTCCTTAAGGATTTTGGGCGCGCAAACCGCAATCAGGGTTTCACCCATCAGGCGGTGAAACACGCAGCCGGGCATGTTGTCCTCGCCAAAATGGATGGCGATATCGATGCCTTCGCGGGTGAAATTGAATTCGCGGGTCTGGGTGATCAGGTTAAGCTGGATATCGGGCCATGTGGTTTTGAAATCCCCCAGTCGCGGCACCAGCCAGCGCGCGCCAAAGGTCGGCAAAGTGCCAACGTTAAGCATCCCGCCCGCATCGGAATAGGCCATGACCTGAAGGGTTGCGGCTTCTGCGCGATCCAGAAGGTCGCGGACCTGTGCGGCATAGGCTTCGCCCGCCGCAGTTAGCTTCAGGCGCTTTTTCACCCGACGAAAAAGATCCCGGCCCAGATATTCCTCTAGTGCTCTGATTTGGCGGCTGATGGCACTTTGCGTCACATTCAGTTCCTCGGCCGCACGGGTAAAGCTGAGATGCCGGGCAGAGCTTTCGAAAAATTGCAGGGCTGTCAGGGAGGGCAGGACGCGACGCATGTGTTTTGATCCCCAAGTTCATTACCAAATGGAATGATATGGTGCGAATATATCGTTTGTGAGAATTCCTGCCAAGTCTTAGCATTTCAATGGTTCGGAACCCCTCGTGCCACCACATGATCCTTCCGGACAGTAAAATTGATCGGGTAATTGATAATATTACGGAAGGAGAGGCAGAAATGCCCCAGCCAGTTAAATCCCCGCTAGACAGCCAGCTTGGTGCCGTTCTTAAAGCTGTTCTTGGTGCGGAAAAGGCCGATTATCTGTTTCGCATGATTGATGTTCATGATCGGCTTCTGGCCGATCCTGCGGACGAGGCCGGAAAAGTCAGCCGCCTGACGATGGCGCAGGCGCTTAACATGATCCTGTTTGATGGTCTTCTGGCAGCCGTTCCCGAAGGCAAAGCCTATTCCGAGGATAAACTGGCGGCGGGCGAGCCGATCATTTTCGATCATGGTGCCATTCGTACCGTCGATGGCCCGGCAACCGGGGATTTGCCGCGCGGTCATGCTGCCATCGCGCGCATTCTTGCGCCGCTTGGGTTCGATATTGCCGGTCTTTACCCGCTGTCGCGTCTGAAAATGACGGGTCGGGCGTTTTGTCATGCAGATGAACCGGAACTGATTGCGCAGTTCTTTGTGTCCGAACTTCATGTCGAAGAATTCAGCCCTGCCTTCGGGCAGGCGGTTGCCAATACGGTTGGCAAATCGGTTGATCCTCTGTCGCCCGGTGCCAAGGTCCTGCTTGATCAGCTTGCTGACAACGGCAATATCAGTTTTGCTGATGCCACCAAGCTTCTGCCGGTTCTGGTCAAATGTTTTGGCGCGCAGCACGGCCCGGTATCGGAGGCCGATTACGAAATCCTGTTGGCAGAATCGGCCGAAATGGCGTGGATTTCGACCGAAGGCAATGCGTTCAACCATGCAACGGATCGGGTCGACGATATCGAGGCGGTCGCCAGCGAACAGCGCGTCAAAGGTCGCCCGATGAAGGAGAAGGTCGAAATTTCAAGCACCGGATCGGTGCGTCAGACCGCATTCAAGGCAACCCGTGTCCTGCGTCAGATGCGCGATGCCAATGGCGATCTGGTGAGCCGTGATGTGCCTGGTTCCTTCTATGAATTTATCAGCCGCGATCACGTGCGTGACGAGACGACCGGGGAACAAAAACTTGATCTGCGATTTGACAGCAGCAATGCACAGGGCATCTTTAAGATGACCGCCGGAAGCAAGGCGGCATAAGAAAGCAAAAAGACCGGAATGCCGGAACGGATTATACCGTTCCGGTTTTAAAACATTCTATCGGGTGACAGGCGATCATGGGATCAGTGGACGAAAATTATGATGTCATCATTGTTGGCGGGGCGGTTATCGGAAGCTCCGCCGCGTGGTTTTTGACCGGGCGGGATGATTTCAAGGGCCGGGTTCTGGTCATTGAAAAAGACCCGAATTATGAATTCTGTTCGACAACCCTGTCGGCGGCATCGATCCGCCAGCAGTTTTCGACCCCGATCAATATTGAAATGTCGGGTTTTGGCATTGAATTCCTGCACAACCTGAAACGTGATCTTGATCCCGACGTCGATATTTCCTTCCATGAAAAGGGCTATCTGGTTCTGGCGACCGAGTCCGGCCGCGATATCCTGCGACATAACCATGCAACCCAGACCAAGCTGGGGGCTGACATCGTCTGGATGGAACCCGATGAACTGGCGGCCAAATATCCGTGGATGAACACATCCGATCTGGCAGCGGCCTGCTGGGGGCGCACCGGCGAGGGCTGGTTTGATGCCTATTCCCTGATGCAATCCTTCCGCAAACAGGCCCGCCGTCAGGGGGCTGACTATATCGACGGCGAAGTTGTCGAAGTCCTGCGTGATGGCGATCAGGTCACGGGTGTGGTCCTGAAAGACGGACGGCGGTTTGGCTGTGGGGCGCTGATTAACGCAGCGGGAACCGGTGGATCAAAAGTTGCCCGAATGGCGGGGCTTGAGATCCCGGTGGAGCCGCGCAAACGCTGTATCTTTGTGTTTGATTGCCGGGATGCGGCCGATATCAACGCGTCCTGCCCGATGCTGATTGATCCAAGCGGCCTTTATGTTCGCCCCGAAGGCGATCTTTTCATCACCGGCATTGCCCCGCCTGCGGATCGTGACCCGGAATGCTGGGACTTCGAAGTCGATTACAGCCTGTTTGACGATATCATCTGGCCGGGGCTTTACGAGCGCTGCGAACGGTTCGAGGCGATCAAGATGGTCAATGCCTGGGCCGGTCATTATTCCTATAACCTGCTTGATCAGAACGCGATCATTGGTCCGCATCCCGAGGTAAAGAATTTCTTCTTTGCCAATGGTTTTTCGGGCCACGGATTGCAGCAAAGCCCGGCAGTAGGTCGTGGCCTTTCAGAACTGATCGTCGCAGGCCATTACCAGACCCTTGATATGTCCGTGTTCGGGTATGAGCGCATCCGCGACAATGCCCCGGTTCTGGAACTGAACGTGATTTAAATCGATTTCGTAACGAATGTTCGAAATCACTATCTTAACGATGAAAGCCGGAGCAACCCCACATGCCCCGTGACGATATGACCAACCAGACACAAGATGCCGTGATGGACGCCGCCACCATCACGGCACGCCAGAAACACAGTGTTTCAAATGGCATTCGTAATCTGCATCCGGTCTATATGGATCGGGCGCTGAATGCCGAAGCCTGGGATATTGACGGCAATCGCTATATCGATTTCATCGGCGGGATCGGGGTGCTGAATACCGGGCATCGCAATCCGGTCGTCATGGCCCGTGTGGCGGAACAGTGCGAACGTTTTACCCATTCGTGTTTTAACGCGTTGCCGCACGAACCTTATGTCGCGGTGACGGATTGGCTTGCGGAAAACTGCCCGATCGAAGGTCCGGCGAAATCGATGCTGACCAATTCCGGTGCCGAGGCGATGGAAAATGCCCTGAAACTTGCCCGTGCCTTCACCGGCCGGACAGGGGTTATCGCTTTCGAAGGGGCATTTCATGGTCGCACCCTTGCAACCCTTGCGCTGACGGGTAAAACCAAACCCTACAAGACCGGGCTTGGGCCGCTTCCGGGGCCGGTTTACCACCTGCCATATCCCTGCCGTGAAACCGGTGTATCCGTGGCGGATGCAATGGATGCAATTGCCAGATTGTTTGCCGTATCGGTCGATCCGGGCAGCATCGGTGCCGTGGTGATCGAACCCGTGCAGGGTGAAGGCGGTTTCAGGACCTGTGACGCGGCGTTCCTTGCTGAACTGCGCTGTCTTTGCGATGCCAATGGCATGGTTCTGATTGCTGATGAAATTCAGTCGGGCTTTGGCCGGACGGGTAAAATGTTTGCCATCGAACATGCCAATGTCTGCCCCGACATCATCGTGATGGGCAAGGGGATTGGCGGTGGTTTCCCGCTGGCGGCGATTACGGGGGCGGAGGATGTGATGAATGCCCTGCTGCCCGGTGGTCTGGGCGGGACCTATTCCGGTAATCCGGTGGCGTGTGCGGCCGCAACCGGTGTGTTCGACGTGCTGGAACAGGACGGCATTTTGAACCGTGCCAAGCAGCTTGGCGAAAAATATGCCACCCATATTGCGTGGTTACGTGATTTGCCTGGTGGGCATGTGATTGGCGCAATGCGCGGCATTGGTGCGATGCGCGCCTTCGAACTGATCGCAGATGACGGCACCCCGTCGCCGAAACGTCTGCAAACATTATTGCAACTGGCCCGTGCAAGCGGGCTATTGTTGATGCCAAGTGGTGAACACGCCAATGTGGTGCGCCTTCTGGCCCCGCTGACCATTCCGTTCGAACAGGTCGATGAAGCCTTTGCCATCATCGGCAAGTTGCTGCCAAAGCTGGCAGCAGTATCGGATGCGGATGACCGGTCGTGATCGCCGTAAAATTCAAAAAGAAGGGAGCTTAACCGTGAGTTTCAAAAACATTCTGACTGAACTGGGCCTGTCCGAGGCCGAGATTTCCAATGGTACGCTTAAGGTTCAGACCCCGGTTGACGGTTCTGAAATTGCGGCTGTTGCCGAAACCGATCCGTCGGAAATGAACGACATCATTGCGCGTTCGAAAAAGGCATTTGCCCAGTGGCGTCAGGTGCCCGGTCCGCGCCGTGGTGAGCTGGCCCGTCTTCTCGGCGAGGAACTGCGCGCGGCCAAGGAACCGCTGGGGCGTCTGGTATCGCTTGAATGCGGCAAGATCTATCAGGAAGGTCTTGGCGAAGTTCAGGAAATGATCGATATCTGCGATTTCGCCGTCGGCCTGTCGCGTCAGCTTTACGGTCTGACCATCGCGTCCGAACGTCCGGGCCATAAAATGATGGAAAACTGGCATCCGCTGGGCGTTGTTGGCGTCATTTCGGCGTTCAACTTCCCGGTTGCTGTTTGGTCATGGAATACCGCGCTGGCACTGGTTTGCGGCAACGCGGTGATCTGGAAGCCGTCGGAAAAAACCCCGGTTGTGGCGCTTGCCTGCCAGAAAATCTTTGAAAAGGCATTGGCGAAATTCGGTGATGCGCCCGAAGGCCTGCATCATGTCGTCATCGGTGATCGCCGCATTGGTGAAGCCCTTACCGACAGCCATGATGTGGCACTTGTTTCGGCAACCGGTTCGACCCGCATGGGCCGCGAGGTTGCCCCGCGTGTCGCGGAACGTTTTGGCCGGACCATCCTGGAACTGGGTGGCAACAACGCCATGATCGTTACCCCGTCTGCCGACCTTGATATGACCGTGCGTGCGGTTGTCTTCTCGGCGGTTGGTACCTGTGGCCAGCGTTGCACATCCCTGCGTCGCGTGATTGTCCATAAGGACGTCAAAGACGAATTGCTGCCGAAAATCGTTGCTGCCTATAAATCGGTAAAGATTGGCGATCCGCTTGCCGATGGTACGCTGGTCGGTCCGCTGATTGACGAAGACAGCTTCAACAACATGCAAACCGCGCTTTCCAATGCCAAAAAAGACGGCGGTACGGTCCATGGTGGTGAACGGACATTGGCAGATCAGTATCCGGGTGCCTATTACGTCACCCCGGCTGTTGTTGAAATGCCGTCGCAGACCGAAACCGTGCGCAACGAGACCTTTGCGCCGATCCTGTATGTCATGACCTATGAAACGCTTGAAGAAGCCATTGCGCTTCAGAATGGCGTGCCACAGGGCCTGTCATCCTGCATCTTCTCGACCGATCTGCGTGAAACCGAACTGTTCCTGTCGGCTGTTGGATCGGATTGCGGTATCGCCAACGTCAATATCGGCCCGTCAGGTGCGGAAATCGGCGGTGCGTTTGGCGGTGAAAAAGAAACCGGTGGCGGACGTGAATCGGGTTCGGACGCATGGAAAGGCTATATGCGCCGTGCGACCAACACGATCAACTATTCCCGTGAACTGCCGCTGGCGCAGGGTATCAAGTTTGATATCTGATCGTGTCTGATCTGATTTGATGAAGAAAACCCCGTCGGTTTCCGGCGGGGTTTTTGTTTGCGTGAAAATACGATAGGATACGTTGTATAACAATGCAAACAGGAAGCTGGTTATGAGCAAGGATACAGTGGCCATTCGTGTCGATTCCGATTTGCGCCAACGGCTCGACAAACTCGCAGATGCCTTTGGTCAGACGCGCTCAAGCATCATCAATGATGCCCTTCGGCAATATGCCGATCATCAGGAATGGCAGGTGAACCTGATTGCGGAACGGGCACGCAGTATTGCCGAAGGCCGTGCGACACTGATCGGGCATGATGATGTGCTTGCCGGGTTTGAACAACGCTTCGCTGAAAAATAATCCGGATGCGTATTCAATGGGATAGTCGGGCTGTCGATGATCTGCGTGACATTCTTGATTACATTGACGAACGTAATCCGACGGCGGCCCGCAAAACCTATCAATTGATATCAGGGTCAGTGTCGCAACTCGTTACCCATCCGTTCATAGGTCGTGTCGGACGTGTGGAGCAAACACGCGAAATGATCGTCAATGGCACGCCTTACCTTGTTGCTTATGGCCTGGATGAAAATACGGTCACGATAATCGCCGTCTTGCATGCTGCGCGGCGATGGCCTGATGAGTTCTGAACAAGAAAACGGCCCCCGAAGGAGCCGTTTTCTTTGATTCTGTCTCAAAGCTTGGTCTGATTAGCCAGCTTTGGAGAAACGTTCTGCAACATATTCCCAGTTCACCAGGTCGTTGATGAACGCTTTGACATAGTCCGGGCGCGCGTTGCGGTAATCGATGTAGTAGGAGTGTTCCCAGACATCGCAACCGAGCAGCGGGGTCTGACCATGAACCAGCGGGTTTTCCGCGTTCGGGGTTTTGGTCACAACCAGTTTGCCGGATTTGTCGAGTGCCAGCCAGCACCAGCCAGAACCGAACTGGGTCACGCCAGCCTGAATGAAGGCTTCCTTGAAGGCATCGACAGAGCCGAAATCTTCGACGATTTTCTTTTCCAGTTCGCCCGGAATGTTGCCGCCGCCATTTTTCTTCATCATCTGCCAGAACTCGATATGGTTCCAGTGCTGGGCAGCGTTGTTGAACAGGCCGGCTTTGGATGCATCGCCATAGGATGCAACAACGATTTCTTCGAGCGACTTGCCTTCAAGGCCGGAACCTTCGAGCAGCTTGTTGCCGTTCACAACATAGGCGTTGTGGTGTTTGTCATGGTGAAACTCAAGGGTTTCAGCAGACATGACCGGTGCAAGCGCGTCATAGGCATATGGGAGTGCAGGGAGTTCAAGAGCCATGATACAGATCCTCGACTTTCGTTATTGGTTTGTGCGGTCAGCACAGGGCTGATGCAACATATCCCCATTACCGCCTGCCGTAAAAGTGAAAATCCCGTGCAACCTGTTGGAAAACTTGTTGCTATGGATGATTACTGCCTTTTGGCGGGTTCGGAAACGGGCATGATGGAAAACCTCGTGGTCCTAATCCTCGGCCTTTATCTAGGTCAAAGGCAGCAGCACGCAATGGCCAAGCGGGTTTTGCGAATTGAGTTACGCTGCATATCCCTTAAACAAGCGAGCCTGCGCATCGTTCCATGAATAGGGAAATTTTCTGAAATCGGTGAATGATCCCCCGACCTGTGGCTTTGTGAAAATCCCCATGGTTCCGATAGCATTGTGTTATCGGGCACGTTGTACCCCGAGCCGTCAAACCGGCCAGTCCGTTATTCCTTGTACAGGCTGACCATGTTCTGAATGTCGGTACCATCGCGGATCATCACGTCATATTCCCCCTTTTGCAGGCGGGAAATATCGATACGGCACGGGAAAGAGCCGCAATCCTTGTTCAGCGCAATCGATCCGTCCTGAAAGGACAGGATGACTTCGCCTTTTGCCTGATCAGCATGGATGGTGACACTGTCGGTGGTCGCTTTCGGTGCGACACGGATTGCAGCCAGTGCGGCTGTCGTCACTGTCAAAACTCCGACGAGGGCGATTACAACCGGCTTGCTGCGCAAAGATCTAAACATGATGTTTCCTCGCGCTTCTTTTTAGAGATGCAAAGATGCGCGGCGAAGAGGGGAAAATGGGGGCGCAAATGCGGCATTTCCGTGCCGAATGTTTCGATTTTCCAACTGTCACACGTAAAAAGCCCCCTGAACAAAAGGTTAGGGGGCTTTCTACAATCAGTTGAGATGCGAAATTTTTATGAAATCGCTATTTGCGTCGTTCCATTGCGGCCTTGAGTGCTGCGGCCATGGCGCCACCGTCGCTGCTGGCACTGCTTTGATAATTGGTACTGCTCTGGTTGCCGCGCCCTGCATTCCTGTGGGTTTGGGGCGCTGAGCGCCCGCCCGTATTGCCGCTACGGGACTCGGTACGATTTTCACGGGTGCCTTCGTAATCCGGCGCGGATTTCATCGACAGACCGATACGTTTGCGCGGCGCATCCACTTCCATGACGGTAACCGACACGATCTGCCCCGCCTTGACGACTTCACGCGGGTCGGAAACGAATTTGTCCGCCAGTTGTGAAATATGAACAAGCCCGTCCTGATGAACACCGATATCCACGAACGCCCCGAAATTGGTGACGTTGGTAACCGTTCCCTCAAGCTTCATACCGGTCTTGAGGTCTTTGATTTCGTTCACGCCATCGGTGAATTTCGCGGTCTTGAATTCCGGGCGCGGATCGCGACCGGGTTTATCAAGTTCGGCCAGAATGTCGCGGATGGTCGGGACGCCGAACACGTCGTCGGCATAGTCGTCCGGGCGCAGGGTTTTGATGAATGGCGAATCGCCAATCAGGGCTGCCAGTGGCTTGTTGGAACGCGTGCTGATGCGTTCCACCAGTTTATAGGCTTCCGGGTGCACCGCCGATGCATCCAACGGGTTTTCACCGCCGCGGATGCGCAGGAAGCCGGCACATTGTTCGAACGCTTTTGGGCCAAGGCGTTCGACCTTGCGCAAATCGGCACGCGAACGGAACGCGCCATTGATATCGCGATAACCAACGATATTGCGCGCCAGTGTTTCTGAAAGGCCGGCAACACGGGTCAGAAGCGGGATGGACGCGGTATTGAGGTCAACACCCACACCGTTCACGCAATCCTCAACCACGGCATCCAGCGATTTGGCAAGCTTGGTTTCCGATACGTCGTGCTGATACTGACCGACACCGATGGATTTTGGTTCGATCTTCACCAGTTCCGCCAACGGGTCTTGCAGGCGGCGTGCGATGGATACCGCGCCGCGCAGGGACACATCCAGATCGGGGAATTCCTCGGCGGCAAATTGCGATGCGGAATAAATCGATGCGCCGGACTCGTTGACAATGACCTTGGTCGCCTTGAGTGCCGGGAAGCGTTTGAGTAGCTGACCGGCAAGCTCATCGGTTTCACGTGAATAGGTGCCATTGCCAATGGCGATCAGTTCGATCTTGTGGCGTGCGGCAAGGGCCGCCAGCGTATTCAGCGCGCCTTCGACGTCATTGCGCGGCTGGAACGGGTAAACGGTTGCGGTATCAACCATCTTGCCGGTGGCATCAATCACGGCAACCTTGACACCGGTACGCACCCCCGGATCAAGACCCATGGTGGCCTTTTGCCCGGCGGGTGCGGCAAGTAGCAGGTCTTTGAGGTTATCGGCAAAGACCTTGATCGCGTCTTCTTCGGCGCTGTCACGAAGGGTGCCGAACAGGTCAAGTTCGATGGATAGCGACAATTTGACCCGCCAGGTCCAGCGAACCATATCAACCAGCCATTTGTCGGCTGCGCGGCCCCGATCCGCAATACCGACATGGGCGGAAATCATGATCTCGGCCCGGCCCTGCTCGGTACGGGGGCGGTCTTCGTCGGCGGCACCGAGTGTCAGTTTAAGTTGCAGGATGTTTTCGTTACGGCCCCTGAACAGGGCCAGGGCGCGATGCGACGGGCAGGTTTTGATTTTTTCGGAATGCTCGAAATAGTCGGAGAACTTGGCGCCTTCGGCCTGTTTGCCATCGATTACGCTGGCGCTGATTTCGCCGTCATTCCACAAAAGATCACGCAGCTTTGCCACCAGATCGGCATCCTCGGCAAAGCGTTCCATCAGAATCTGACGCGCGCCATCAAGGGCGGCTTTGGTGTCTTCGACGCCTTTTTCGGCATCGACGTATTTTGCGGCTTCGGTTTCCGGATCAAGTGCCGGATTGCCATACAGATCATCCGCCAGCGGCTCCAGCCCGGCTTCGCGGGCGATCTGGGCCTTGGTGCGGCGCTTTTTCTTGTAAGGCAGGTACAAATCTTCAAGGCGGGTTTTGGTGTCTGCCTCGTTGATGGCCTTTTCAAGTTCCGGTGTCAGCTTTTCCTGTTCACGGATGCTTTCAAGCACGCTTGAACGGCGTTCTTCAAGCTCGGTCAGATAGCGCAGGCGTTCTTCCAGCGTACGAAGTTGGGTATCATCAAGGCCGCCGGTTTTTTCTTTGCGGTAGCGGGCAATGAATGGAACGGTGGAGCCCTCATTAAGCATCTCGATGGTGGCAATGACCTGTTCCGGCCGGCATGAAAGTTCTTCGGCGATACGCTGGGGAATTGGACGCATGGTTTCTCCTTGATTTGCTCGTCTGCCTGAAATAGCGGCTTTCGCATACAGGGGAAAGAGCCAGTTTCCGGTATTTGTCCGATGGCATTCCACCGGGGTTTACTGCGCGGAATCCCAACATGCTGAAATCCCATGTATTTTGCGCAATACAGCCAAATCCTGCTGCCGATAACTTGCCCCGGCGGTGCGGGCAGGTTATTTCTGGGCTAACAGATTAATCGGGGTATCCCCGACAAACGGAGAACCAAGGATGGCCGGAAAGTTCCGCGAAACCGTTATTCACGAGGTGCCAAAAGAAAAGGCAGAACCGAAAACCTCGGAAGAAAGGAACGAAGAGATTGCGGGCGCAGACATGGCGCCCGTTCTGTCGCAGGATGCAATCAATGCGCTGGCCGAAGCCAAGGCCGCCAAGGAAGCTGCTGCCAAGGCGCGCGAAATCGGGGGGCCCAAAGGCCCGGAGCCAACCCGCTTTGGCGATTGGGAAAACAAGGGCCGCTGCATCGATTTTTAAGATCGATCTTATGCGTCGGTTACGGATGTCGCCTGATAATGCGTGCGCAATGTGCGGGTGTCGCGTTTCGTCTGGGTCACAAGCCCGGTTGCCTGGATAAGTGCATTTAGCTCACGCAGAACGATTGCGTGGGCCATCCCGAACAATCGGGCGAATGTTTTGCTGTCACGGGCGATATCCTGTCGGGCGGCGACCAGAATTGCCGCCTGAACCGGACTGAGTTCCGGGTTGCCGACCAGGGTGCGTTCGACCAGATGCAGAAAATGTGCTGCATCTGGTGCGTTATCTTTTTCCCGATGATTTTGCAGCGGGGCACTCACGCGGATTTTTCCGCGCGAAATGACACCATGACCGATTTGGATGTCGGTGTGTCGCTTTGATCACCGGCACTGCCAAGCGGCACCAGAACGTTCAGTTCCGGGTAATAGCCCGCCACACTGCCGCGCGGAATGTCATAGGAGACAAACCGGAAATCATCGGCGATCCGTTCGATCCCGTCATCATATTCGCAAATCACATCAACACGGTCGCCGGACCTGGCATTCAGCATGGCCAGATCATCGGGATGGATAAAGATGACCTTGCGTTCGCCGTAAACCCCGCGATAGCGATCATCAAGGCCGTAAACGGTCGTATTGTACTGGTCGTGTGATCGGAATGTCTGCAAGGCAAATTGCGATCTGCCGCCATTGGCCTTCTGGTTCTGACGGGCCTGTTGGTGGACCGTCTGACGGGGCAGGGCGGTATTGGCAAATGTTGCCTTGCTGCTTGGGGTGTTCCATTCCCGATGGGCGGCATCATTGCGCAGATGGAAACCACGTGGCTTGCGAAGGCGCGTGTTGTAATCGGCAAAGCCCGGAATGGTTGCTTCGATATGGCTGCGGATGCGTTCGTAATCATCGGCAAGGCTGGCCCAGGATACCACGTTGCTGCCAACCGTTGCCTCGGCAATGCCAGCGACAATTGCAACCTCGGACAGAAGATGCGGCGATGCCGGGCGGTTAATACCCGCCGATCCGTGCACCATGCTCATTGAATCTTCGACACTGACCACCTGTGACTGACCTTGGGAATTAAGGTCAATCTCGGTCCGGCCCAGACAGGGAAGGATAAAGGCAGTTTCCCCGGGCATTAGGTGCGAATGATTGGGTTTGGTCGCGATATTGACGGTGAGACGAAGGCTTTTCATCGCCTTTTCGACAAGGGCGCTATCAGGGGTCGCACGGGCAAAGTTTCCGCCCAACCCGATAAAGGCCTTGGCACTGCCATCAAGCATCGCACCGATGGCGGCCAGAACATTGTGACCGTGATTGCGCGGAACCGTGAAACCGAATTCCTTTTCCAAAGCATCAAGGAAGGAGTCGGACGGTTTTTCATTGATGCCCACCGTTCGGTCGCCCTGCACATTTGAATGTCCGCGCACCGGACACAAACCAGCGCCCGGCTTGCCGATATTGCCGCGCAGGAACATGAAACTGGCAATTTCACGAATGGTTGGCACGGAATGAAGGTGCTGGGTAATACCCATCGCCCAGGTGCAAATGACGCGTTCAGAAGACAAATAGACAGTGGCCGCCTGCTCGATTTCCTGTCGGCTCAGGCCCGACTGGTCTTCGATTTCCGACCAGCTGGTGGCATTGACCGCAGCGCGATATTCACTCAGTCCGTCGCAATGTTCATTGAGGAAGGCGTGATCAAGAACAGATGGCGCGCCCTTGGCGGTGGCTTCATCATCAGCGGCAAAGATCGCTTTGCTCATACCCCGGACGGCGGCCATATCCCCGCCCAGGCAGGGTTGGAAATAGTGGCTGGCGATTTCGGTCGAACCGCCATGCAGCATTTCAAGTTTGTCCTGCGGGTCGGAAAACCGTTCAAGCCCGCGTTCCCTGATCGGGTTAAAAACCACGATCTTTGCACCACGCATTGCCGCCCGGCGCAAATCGCCCAGCATGCGCGGATGATTGGTACCCGGATTCTGCCCAAGGACGAAAATGGCATCGGCCTTTTCGAAATCCTCAAGAAGGACCGTACCTTTGCCCACGCCGATGGCCTGACGCAAGCCAACGCCGCTTGCTTCATGGCACATGTTTGAACAATCGGGGAAATTGTTGGTGCCAAAGATGCGGACAAAGAGCTGATAGAGATAAGCGGCCTCGTTGCTGGCACGGCCTGATGTGTAAAACTCGGCCTGATCGGGGCTATCCAATCCTTTGAGGATGTCACCAATCTCGGCAAAGGCATCTTCCCATGCGACCGGCTGATAGGTATCGCTTTGACGGTCATAGCGCATCGGATGGGTGATGCGACCGTTCAGTTCCAGCTCGTAATCGCTTAGTTTGCTCAGTTCGGTTACGGTATGCTTGGCAAAGAATGCCGGTGTCGCCCGCTTTTCGGTCGCTTCCCAGGAAACGGCTTTGACGCCGTTTTCACAAAATTCAAAGGATGACCCGTGCTCGGGATCGCCCCAAGCACAACCCGGGCAATCAAAACCGTCAGGCTGATTGGCCTTAAGCATCGTGCGTGCACCGGTCAGGGGACTGCCGCTTTGCAATAATTGCTTACCGCAACTTTTCAGCGCACCCCAGCCACCAGCGGCCGATGATTTTTTTCCAATAAATATCTCGTTCATGTCGGCATCTATTTGCCGGATCGGAAATTAGGTCAAGTATGCAGACCTAATGGGGTGATAGAAAAAATTTATCAAACAGATCGGGCGATGATTTGAATGTGTTCAAAACGCAATCGGGGTCGAAACCAATTGATAGCTCCGACCCCGAGAAGTCATTGGCAATGCCGTAAAGGCAGATTACGCGCCGCGGATTGCCTCGATATTGTTGGCATATTCCGACGGGCCGCCTTTGAAGGTTGCTGATCCGGCGACCAGAACGTTCGCGCCGGCTGCGATCACCTGTGGGGCGATTTCCGGGTTCACGCCGCCATCAACTTCAAGGTCGATATCACGGCCGGTGGCGTCGATCATCTTGCGGATGCGTTTGATTTTCTCAAGCTGGCTTGGAATGAATTTCTGGCCGCCAAAGCCCGGGTTCACGGTCATGACCAGAACAAGGTCAACCATGTCCATGACATATTCGATCACGCTTTCCGGCGTCGACGGGTTCAGCGACACCCCGGCTTTTTTGCCAAGCGATTTGATCAGCTGAAGCGAACGATGCAGATGCGGGCCTGCTTCGGCATGGATGGTGATGATGTCCGAACCGGCATTAGCGAAGGCTTCGATATAGGGATCGACCGGTGCGATCATCAGATGAACGTCAAACACCTTGTCGCTATGCGGGCGCAGTGCCTTGACCACATCCGGGCCGATGGTGATGTTGGGCACGTAATGGCCGTCCATGACATCAATATGGATGTAATCCGCCCCGGCGGCATCAACCGCACGGACATCAACGCCCAACTGGGCGAAATCGGCGGAAAGGATCGAAGGTGCGATTTTAATGGCGTTTGATGCGGTCATGGCGCGGCAAAGGTCCTGAAGCGGGTTGGGATATGGGAATTTCGCGGTTCTCATACCCCAAAAACGCGGTCCTGTCACCCAACCGGCGCGAATGGCAGCCCTGTCATGGTTCGGTGCGGGTGCTGCTCAGGATTTCTTGACCAGTCGCGCACAGAAGAAGCCATCGATCCCGCCATATTCCTGCATATGGAGCGGTAGGATGCGAAGCTCCCCGGCATCGTTGATTGCCTCAATCCAGCCGCCAAGCTCGTCGGAGGTAATCGGTTTGCGTTCGTAATTGGGATGATCGGCCAAAAATGATTTGACCTGATGCTCGCCTTCTTCAGGCTGAAGCGAACAGGTGCAATAGATCAGCTCGCCGCCAACATTCAGAAGCCTGTCGGCCTGATTAAGCAGCTTGGTCTGGATCGGCAGAAGCGATCGCATCAGTTTGTCGTTCTGACGCAGCAAAATATCAGGATGACGCCGAATGGTGCCGGTTGCGGAACAAGGCGCATCAAGCAGGACCGCATCGGCACGCGGCGTATCGGATGCCAGGTCCGTGGCATCCCCGATAACAACGGCAGCACCGAGTTCAACCCGTTCAAGGTTTTCATAGACGCGTTTCAGGCGGCCTTCGGATTTATCAACGGCAATGGCCTGTGCACCAAGAGCCGCCAGCTGCATGGTTTTGCCACCCGGTGCAGCGCAGAGGTCATAAATGGTTTTGCCCTTGTGAGCCGAAAACAATCTGGCCGGGATTGATGCCGCCGCATCCTGTACCCACCATTTGCCGTCTTTATAGCCTGGAAGGTTGCGGATGCGACGCCCGCCTTCAAGCCGGACCGTGCCGGTTGGAAGGACGATGCCGTCCATCTGTTCGGCCCAGTCGGCGGCTTCTGCTGGGTCTTTGATCGAAAGGTCGAGCATGGCATAGCCAAGACTTGCCTGTGCAATGCCCTCGGCCACGTCCGCGCCATAGGCCTTTTTCCATGATCCGCGCAGCCATGCCGGAACGTTCAATTGCCAGTCTTCGACATTTTCAGGCCATTCAAAGCCATCGCGCTGCAAGCCGCGCAAGACGGCATTGATCAGTTTGGTGTAACGATGAAGCCCCGCATCGCGCGCCAGATTAACCGTGCTGTCAACAGCACCGTGATCGGCTGTATCCATGAAAAACAGCTGGGCAATGCCCAGACGCAGGATATTGGTCAATCGCGCGGCGGTGCGATCTTGTGGCGGGTGATAGCGCGGGGCCAGCATGGCATCAATTTCACCCAGATGGCGCAATGTCGTGCCCAGCAATTGGCGCAAAAAATTGCGGTCCAGTGACGGCAGACCATAACCATGTTTTGACAAAAGCTCGTCCAGTGTGACTTCCCCCCCGCGCAGTTCCTGCAGGGTTTTGAGCGCCAGCATCCGCGGATCGGGAAGATCGGCCGGTTGGGTGTGGCGGTTGTCCGGACGGGCGCGGCGTTCTGTCAAAGGAATATCTCCGGTTTCGGGTTATGGCTTGTAAGTAAGCGCCCTTTGGGGGGGCTGTAAAGCACTTAGCCGCGCGATTTCTGACATGGCAGGCCTGCTGGATATGGTTTGTCGGCTACTTAAAAGCCTTGCGATGGGGACGGGTGCCCGGTAATCCAGACGGATGATTTGAACGGAATGGGCGACACCGATGTCTTTTGCCGCACTTGCGATTTTTTCCGGCTGTTTCCTGATCGGCTCTATGTTGCTGACTTGGGCTGTGTTGCTTTATCTGCGGCGCAAGGCGATTCTTGATATGCCCAATCATCGTTCCAGTCATGCAGTGCCGACCCCACGCGGTGGTGGATTGGCCGTGACACCGCTTTTGATCGTCATGGTCGGGGCGGTTTTTTTATGGTCCGGGAATGCGGGCTTGCAGCAATGGTTGATGCTGATCGCAGCCGTAGGGCTTGGTACGCTAAGCTGGTTTGATGATCGGCATAATCTGTCGCCGGCTATTCGTTTTGCCTGTCAGTTCGTTGCCGTAATCGTTGGTATATTTGCGATTGACGGTCCGGTGCTGCAAGGGCTGGTGCCAATGTGGCTGGATCGTATTCTGGTGGTTCTGGCGTGGGTCTGGTTCCTTAATCTGTTCAATTTCATGGACGGGATTGACGGCATTACCGGGGTCGAAGCAGGCTCGATCGGACTGGGTATCTTTATTCTCGCACTTTTGGCTCCATTACCCGAATTTGTTGATCTTGGTTATATCGGACTGGGTGTTCTGTCGATTATGGCCGGTTTCCTGATCTGGAACTGGCACCCTGCGAAGCTGTTTCTGGGAGATGTCGGATCCGTACCGCTGGGGTTCGTTCTGGGCTGGCTATTGCTGGAACTGGCCGCACGCGGGGCGTGGATGCCCGCATTGATCCTGCCATCATACTATTTGTTGGACGCGACTTTCACCCTTATCAAGCGGGGGCTTCGTGGTGAAAAGGTCTGGCAGGCACATCGTGAACATTTCTATCAGCAGGCGACCCAGCGCGGTATGAGCCATGCACGGGTTTCGATGCTGATAGCACTGGCAAATCTGGCGCTTATCATTGTTATTTTTGTCCCGATGGATATTGCGGGATGGGTACGTTTGATCCCGGCTGCGATGATATTGGCATTACTGATCGCGGAATTGAAGTTTTTGCCTGTAAAGAATGCGGA
>CAMPHD010000002.1 GCA_946885765.1 uncultured Thalassospira sp. | reverse complement strand
TCAGAAGGTCAAGGCGGGCGATGTGATGTGTTCGCTTGAGGCGATGAAAATGGAAACCGCGGTTCATGCGGAAAAGGACGGGGTTGTGGCAACCATCCATGCCCCCGCCGGTACACAGGTCGACAGCAAGGATTTGCTGATCGAATTAAGGGAGTAAGTTTCGCATGCTTAGGATGCCTGAGCCGGATCAATCGACCCTTGCACGTCGCAAGGACATCATTGCCGCCATGCGGGACATCGTTCCGAACGAAGGCGGGGTTATTGTCGATGAGGATCAGCTCAGGCCCTATGAATGCGACGGGTTGATGGCCTATCGCCAGCTTCCGATGATCGTGGTCCTGCCCGAAAATACCGGGCAGGTCGCGGCCATCCTGAAATATTGTCATACCCATAAAATTCGTGTCGTTCCGCGGGGGGCGGGTACTGGCCTTTCGGGCGGGGCGCTTCCGATGGCGGATGCGATCACGATCAGCATGATGAAATTCAACCGCGTTCTGGATATCGATTGGGACAACCGGGCCGTCGTTGTGCAGCCCGGTGTGACCAATCTTGGCATCACGCGCGCAGTCGAACATAAGGGGTTCTATTACGCCCCGGACCCGTCCAGCCAGATCGCCTGTTCGATTGGTGGTAATATCGCGGAAAATTCGGGCGGGGTGCATTCCCTGAAATACGGACTGACCACCAATAATGTCCTTGGTGTTGAAATGGTCACGATCGAAGGTGAAGTCCTTCGTATCGGAGGCAAGGGGCTGGATCAGTCGGGATATGATCTTTTGGGGGTCATCACCGGGTCCGAGGGTTTGTTGGGTATCGTTACCGAAGTAACAGTACGGATTTTGCGCAAACCCGAAACAGCGCGTGCCTTATTGCTTGGCTTTAACAGCAGTGAAGAGGGCGGTAATTGCGTTGCTCGGATCATTGCTGACGGCATCATTCCCGGCGGTCTCGAAATGATGGATGCCCCGGCCATCAAGGCGACCGAGGATTTCGTGCATGCGGGTTATCCGCTTGATGTCGAGGCGCTGCTGCTTGTCGAACTCGACGGGCCAAAGGTTGAGGTCGATTATCTGATTGAACGGGTGGGCGCGATTGCCACGGAATGCGGTGCCGTTTATTCGCGCATTTCCGAAAGCGAGGATGAACGCCTGCTGTTCTGGTCGGGGCGCAAGAATGCCTTTCCGGCGATTGGGCGCATTTCGCCTGATTATATCTGTATGGATGGCACCATCCCGCGCCGTCGTCTGGCCGAAGTTCTGACCGGGATGCAGGTTCTGTCGCAACGCCACGGGTTACGGGTTGCCAATGTTTTCCATGCCGGGGATGGCAATCTGCATCCGCTGATCATGTTTGATGCCAATCAGCCCGGTGAACTGGAACGGGCCGAGGCATTCGGTGCTGATATCCTGAAACTGTGTGTCGAAGTCGGTGGGGTATTGTCCGGTGAACACGGGATTGGCGTCGAAAAACGCGATCTGATGCCTGAAATGTTCACCGAAGATGACATGAAACATCAGGAACGTCTGAAACTGGCGTTTGACGAGGACGAATTGCTGAACCCCGGCAAGGTTTTCCCGACCTTGCATGGCTGCGGCGAACTTAAAACCCTGCATGCGCGCGAAGTTGCCAACAAATTCCCGGATATCCCGCGCTTTTAGGCCGGAACGAGAGACGAGAAGAAAAATAATCCAGCCATCGGTTCTCACCAACCGGTCGGCAAGGATCAGGAGAGGAAGAGAGAAACCATCATGGCGGAAGTCATATCCCCCACCACGCCGGAACAATTGCGCGAGGCCATCAGTTGGGCGCTTGGTTCAAAAACCCCGCTTGAAATCGTCGGATCGGGCAGCAAGAAAACATATGGGTATGCGGTTACTGCCGACCATGTTCTGGACCTGTCGAAATTGACCGGGGTCATGTTTTACGAACCCGAAGAACTGGTGATGTCGGTGCGGGCCGGAACGTCTCTTGCCGAAATCCACACGTTGCTACGCGATAAAAATCAGCAATTCCATTTTGAGCCCGGAAATTTTCCTGCATTGCTGGCCGATGGCGTTACGGATCATGCCGGAACGATTGGCGGGCTGATTGCATCCAATCTTTCAGGACCGCGCCGGATCAAGGTCGGTGCGGCACGCGATCATCTTTTGGGGTTTGAAGCGATTAGTGGCCGGGCCGAGGATTTTAAATCCGGCGGGCGGGTGATGAAGAATGTGACGGGTTTTGATCTGTCAAAGCTGATGGCGGGATCGTTTGGCACGCTTGGCGTGATGCACACCATCACCATGAAAGTCATGCCGCGCGACGAGAAAACCCGAACCGTTATGATCGCCTGTGACGATATGCAAATGGCGGGCAGTGCCATGACGCGTGCCATGGGCAGCGAAAACGAGGTTTCAGCCGCCGCGTGGATTGCGCAGGAACAGGTCGGAAAGCTTGGTGCGGACATTGCGAATGGCATCGGGGCCGGGATTGTTGCGCTTCGCGTTGAAGGCCCGGCACCTTCGGTTGCCTGGCGGTGCGAGGCACTGCGCAAACTTCTGGCCGATATCGGCACGAGCGAGGAACTTCATAGCACTAACAGTCACGCGTTCTGGTCGGCGGTGGCGGATGTTGCCCCGTTTGCCGGTGGGACAGGGTTGCTATGGCGTGTTTCCGGGCCACCGGCCTCTGGTGGTGCGATTGCCGAGAAACTGGCGGCCGAAACCGGCGGGAAGATCATGATGGACTGGGCCGGGGCGCAAATCTGGCTGGAACTGGCCGGTTCGGACGCGATGGCCGATAAAGTGCGCGATATTGCTGTATCCCATGATGCACGCGCCGTTTTGGTCCGTGCGCCCGAAGATATTCGAAATCAGGTTGCGGTATTCCATCCCGAGGACGCGGCTTTGGCCCGGATCAATGCCAAAATCCGCGAGAATTTTGACCCCGAAGGTATCCTCAACCCGGGGCGGATCGGTCACAGGCTTACCAAGCGGGGGGACGCGTAATGCAAACGAACTTTACCGCCGCCCAGCTTGCTCATCCGGCAATTGCCGAAAGTGAACAGATCCTGCGTAAATGTGTGCATTGCGGGTTTTGTACCGCGACATGCCCGACTTTTGTGACGCTGGGCGATGAGCTCGATAGCCCGCGTGGCCGCATTTACCTGATCAAGGACATGCTGGAAAACGATAAACCTGCAACCGACAAGGTGGTGAAACATCTTGATCGGTGCCTGTCGTGCCTGTCCTGCACGACGACATGCCCGTCGGGTGTGGATTACATGCATCTGATCGACAATGCGCGCGCCCATATCGAAGAAACCTATGACCGGCCGTTTGCCGATAAATGGCTGCGTCGGATTTTGTCGATTGTCGTGCCAAACCCGACACTTTTCAGACTTTCACTGATCGGGGCGAAACTGGCATCGCCATTCGCACGCTTTTTGCCCGGACGTCTGAAGGGCATGGTGAAAATGGGGGCACGGCATATGCCGCCGCTAAGCTGGGTCGATAAACCCCAGATGATCCCGGCGGTCGGCGAGCGCAAAGGCCGCGTCGCTATCCTGACCGGTTGTGCGCAGCAGGTGCTTGAGACCGAGATCAACGAGGCAACCGTTCGGCTGCTGACGCGACTGGGGATTGAGATCGTGGTTGCGAAAGGGGCAGGATGTTGCGGGTCGCTGGTTCATCATATGGGCAAGGAAGAGCAATCCCATCAGCAGGCCAAAGCCAATATTGATGCTTGGACACGGGAACTTGCGGGCGAGGGGCTTGATGCGATTGTCATCACGGCATCGGGTTGCGGCACCACGGTCAAGGATTACGGGCATATGTTGCGGAATGACCGGGACTATGCGGCGAAAGCGGCCAGAATTTCCGATCTTGCCTGTGATGTGACCGAGTATCTGGCAGGGATTGATGTCCCGGAGGATCGTTTTGCCGGTGCGGCTCATGGCGGGGCACGGGTGGCGTATCATTCGGCATGTTCGATGCAGCATGGTCAGAAGATTATTCGTGAACCGCGCGAACTTCTGAAAAAGGCCGGGTACGAGGTGCTTGAAATTGCCGAGGGGCATATATGCTGCGGCTCGGCGGGGGTTTATAACCTGTTGCAGCCTGAAATCGCGGGCAAATTGCGTGAACGCAAACTTGGCAATATCAGAAACACGGCACCGGACCTTGTCGCGACCGGCAATATCGGTTGCATGGTGCAGCTTGAAACCGATGCGTTAAAGGTTGTGCATACGGTGCAGTTGCTGGACTGGGCGATGGGGGGACCAATCCCGGAAAAGCTTTTGCCTTATTATGCGGAAAAGACCGCCTAGCTGGCGGTTGGACTTTGAAGACAAAAGCCCGCACGGCGTAATGTCGGCGGGCTTTTGTGCAAGCTGATGGATGGAGGCGTCGTAAAGCCGCTTATTTCGCAAGCAGGCTGGTGGCGATGCCTTCGGCAGCGGAACCTTCGCTGCTGTCTTCGGCGAAGGCAGCGGTTTTTTCGCGAATCCAGTTTTGGACTTCGGCTTCGCTGACATCGACCTTTGTTGCCATCACGGCAATGACGGCTTCCATGGCAAGAACATGGGACGCAATGTTATTGACCGCGACATGCAGATCATCGATATGGCGCGATGCGGCTTCGGACATGTCGCCCAACTCACCGGAAAGTTTCTGGATCAGTTCCTGAATCTCGTCGAGCGAAGTGCTCATTGTCGTCCCCCTTTTGCGCGGTTCTGCGCCAGAGTGTCCCCAACGGGTTGATATCTTATGAACAAGCTTCGTGTTTTCGGTGGCTTTTGTAAAGGCACCGCAGCCCGAAACAGGCATATGCGGTGTCCCCGATATCCGCGGCATGCCTTTAGGCAATGTTACAGTTTATGTAACGAAGGCTGTCAAACCTGCCGCGACAAGGCCAAAAGCAGACGGTTTTGGTCTGTGTTCTGACCGGGGTCTTTTGCAAAAAAGCGTTGAAAAATAAAGGTTTTCTGCCAGTCGTTTGCATCTCTGATGCGTTGTCACATAACGTTAACAAAAGTGACGCAATACCGTAAGCACCCGGCGTTAGAGTCCGCCTCGCAGATCGTTGCACCGTTCCGGTTTGGAACAATCAATGGGGAATTTACCATGAAGAAGACTCTTGCTGTTGCGGCGCTGATGAGCGTTGCCTTTGTTGGCGCGGCCCAGGCACGCGACCAGATTCGTATCGTTGGTTCGTCCACCGTATTCCCGTTCGCAACCGCGGTTGCTGAAGAATTCGGTAAAACCACCTCCTTCAAAACCCCGGTTATTGAATCGACCGGTTCTGGCGGCGGCATCAAGCTGTTCTGCGCTGGTATCGGCGAGAATCAGCCGGACATCACCAACTCTTCGCGTCGCATCAAGAAGTCCGAAGTTGAAGCCTGTGCGAAAAACGGCGTTGCAGAAGTTACCGAAGTCAAAATCGGTTATGACGGCATCGTTCTGGCAAATGCTCGCTCGGCTCCGCAGTTCGAGCTGACCAAGGAACAGATCTTCCTTGCGATTGCCAAAGTTGTTCCGTCTGAAGACGGCAAGTCGCTGGTTGACAACTTCTACACCAACTGGAACCAGATCGACCCGAGCCTTCCGGACGAAGAAATCGAAGTTCTTGGCCCGCCGCCGACCTCTGGTACCCGTGACGCATTCGTCGAACTGGTTATGGAAGAAGCCTGTGGCTCCTTCGAAGCCATCGAAGCGATCAAGGACGACAAAGAGAAACACGGCGCTGCTTGCAAAGGTGTTCGTGAAGACGGTCACTTCGTCGAAGCTGGCGAGAACGATAACCTGATCGTTCAGAAACTTGAAGCCAATCCGGTTGCCCTTGGCATCTTCGGCTTCTCGTTCCTCGACCAGAATGGCGACAAGCTGCATGGCTCGATCATCAATGATGTTGCTCCGACCTTCGAAGCAATCTCTGATGGTTCTTATCCGGTGTCGCGTTCGATGTTCTTCTATGTCAAAAATGCCCATGTCGGTACCATCCCGGGCATCATGGAATACGTCACCGAATTCACCTCGGAAAAAGCTTGGGGTGACGAAGGTTACCTGGCTGATCGTGGTCTGATCCCGATGGATGCCAGCGAGCGTGAAACCGTTCGCAATGCTGCTCTGGACCTCGCTCCGCTGAGCATGTAACGCAATATTTCAACCGGTGGCAGCATTAGCAGCCACCGGTTTCTTTGTTTTCAGGCTTTAATTGATTTATTCTTGGACCTGCCTTAAACGCGCACCAAACCTTTGGTCATTCTCTGGCAAATGGATTAACCGCAATGTCCCTGACCTATTTGCTGCTTGCTGTGGCAATACTGTGTGCCATGTCATTCTATTTCGGTCGACAGCGCGCTATTGCCTTGTCCGATGGACGATACAGCAATCTTCATTCGCTGCCTGCGCATTACGGGATGTATACCGCGTTGTGGTGTGGCCTGCCGGCTTTGGGCCTTTTGCTGGTTTGGACGATGTTTGAAGGGACGATCATCGAGACGATAATCGTTTCCGGTCTTCCCGAAGAAGTGACGTCCAATGCCGGGCAGTTGTCTTTGGCGCTAAACAGCATTTCGCAAATAGCAGCCGGTGGCGGACAGCATCTTACGGTTTCTCCCGAGATTGTAGAGGCAGGCAAACGGCTTGCAAATCTCAACACCATTGGAAATGTATCCCTTATTGTTGTGATGCTTTCCGGTGCTCTGGTGGGGGTGGCTCTGTCCTATCGCCGGATTTCATCGCAAATGCGTGCGCGAAACAATGTCGAACGGCTGTTTCGCTATATCATGATTGTCTGTTCGGCGATTGCGATCCTGTCGACAGTGGGCATTGTTTTCTCGCTTCTGTTTGAAGCGTTGCATTTCTTTGGCAAAGTCAGTCCGCTGGAATTCCTGTTTGGTCTGGAATGGAGCCCTCAGACGGCCATCCGTGCCGATCAGGTTGCATCCGACGGTGCATTTGGTGCAATCCCGCTTTTTGTCGGAACGCTGCTGATCACCTTGATCGCGATGTTTGTGGCAGTGCCGGTCGGTTTGTTTTCTGCCATCTATATGGGTGAATATGCCTCACCGAAATTCCGCGCCCTGGCCAAGCCGGCGCTTGAAATTCTGGCCGGCGTTCCGACGGTTGTGTACGGCTTCTTTGCGGCCCTGACTGTCGCGCCGTTCCTGCGTGATAATGGTGCTGTTCTTGGACTTGATGTCAGTTCCGAAAGTGCGCTTGCCGCGGGTCTCGTTATGGGCGTCATGATTATTCCGTTCGTATCCTCGCTTTCGGATGACGTCATGTCGCAGGTGCCGCAATCGTTGCGCGACGGGTCTTATGGACTGGGTGCCACAAGGTCGGAAACCATCCGTCACGTGATCCTGCCCGCTGCCCTGCCGGGTGTTGTCGGGGCGGTTCTTCTGGCAGTGTCGCGTGCAATCGGTGAAACCATGATCGTGGTGATGGCTGCAGGTCTTGCCGCCAATATGACGGTGAACCCGTTACAGGCCGTGACCACCGTTACCGTTCAGATTGTAACGCTTCTGGTCGGTGACCAGGAGTTCGACAGTGCCAAAACCCTTTCGGCATTCGCGTTGGGTTTGTTCCTTTTCCTTGTCACCTTGGGTTTGAACGTGTTTGCCCTTAAGGTTGTTCAGAAGTATCGCGAGAAATATGACTGATATGGCATCGCTTATGGAAGATAGAGCCGCCGCAAAAGTGATCTCTGGCAATCTGCACAAGCCGGTTGACTGGGATAGCCCGAAAATCGCCCGCAATATCAAAAAGCGGTACGGGGCGGAGCGCCGATTCAAGATTTATGGTCTAAGCGCGATTGCGATCGCTCTTACGGCGCTGTTTGTGCTTGGCTATTCGATCATCTCGAAAGGTTACACTGCTTTCTTCCAGACCTATGTCCAGATCGAAGTTTATTTTGATCCGGCTGAAATTGATCCGGATGGAACCGGTGATCCGGCTGTTATTGGCCGGGCCAATTTCGATGGTTTGATCAAGGAAGCACTGCGCAAACATTTTCCCGAGGTCACCGACCGCCGGGAACGCCGCGATCTTTATGACATCGTTTCGGGCGGGGCGTCCTATGACCTGCGCGAGCGTGTCCTCGAAAATCCGGGCCTGATTGGTCAGACCCGCAAGGTCTGGATGATTTCGGGCGACGATTTCGACATGCTGAACAAAGGTTATATCAGTGCGGATACGGATGAGGGCGAGCGTCGCCTGAACGATCAGGAACTCGGATGGTATGATACCCTGACCTCCGAAGGTGCTGTCGACAAGCAGTTCCACACGCGGTTCTTCACCAATGGTGACTCGCGTGAACCGGAACTTGCCGGCATATGGGGGGCTGCGGTCGGCTCTTTCTATACCCTGGTTGTGACGCTTCTTCTGTCCTTCCCGATCGGTGTTCTGGCCGCGATTTATCTTGAGGAATTCGCCCCGAGAAACCGGTTTACGACGATTGTCGAGGTCAATATCAACAACCTTGCGGCTGTGCCGTCGATCGTGTTCGGTCTTCTCGGGCTTGAGGTCTATCTCAATGTCATGCATCTGCCGCGTTCGGCACCGGTTGTCGGTGGTCTGACGCTGGCGCTGATGACCTTGCCGACCATCATCATTGCATCGCGTGCCGCGATCAAGGCAGTGCCGCCGTCTATCCGGCAGGCGGCGTTGGGACTTGGTGCATCGCCAGTGCAGACGGTGACCCATCATGTGTTGCCGCTGGCAATGCCCGGCATCCTGACCGGTACAATTATCGGTATGGCACAGGCGCTTGGTGAAACCGCACCGCTTCTGATGATCGGCATGGTGGCGTTTATCGTTGATGTTCCGGGGGGCGCGCTTGATCCGGCGACGGTTCTTCCGGTGCAGATTTATCTGTGGGCTGATAGTCCTGAACGTGCCTTTGTCGAGAAAACCTCGGCGGCGATCATGGTGTTGCTGGGCTTCCTGATCCTGATGAACGGATTGGCTGTGTTTCTGCGCAAGAAATTTGAACGGAAGTGGTAAAATGGCTGTTGTAACTCAAAGCGCAATGACGGCAGAGCCGTCAGTCACGAGCCCGAAAATGACGGCCCGTGATCTCAATCTTTTCTACAGCGACAATCAGGCGCTTTTCGATGTTAATCTTGATATTGTCGAACGTCAGGTCACTGCGCTGATCGGTCCATCGGGTTGCGGTAAATCGACCTTCCTGCGCTGCATGAACCGCATGAATGATACGATTGACGGTGTCACGATCAATGGCAAGGTAACGCTTGATGATCGTGATATCTATGACAAGGCGATTGACGTCGTTCAGTTGCGTGCCCGTATCGGCATGGTGTTCCAGAAACCGAACCCGTTCCCGAAATCGATCTATGACAACGTGGCCTATGGCCCGCGTATTCACGGTCTGGTCAATTCGCGTGACGAGCTTGACGAAATTGTCATGACCTCGCTTGAACGGGCAGGGCTTCTGAAAGAAGTCAAGGACCGTCTGCCGGAACCGGCAACCGGTCTTTCGGGTGGTCAGCAGCAGCGCCTTTGCATTGCGCGTGCTGTTGCCGTCAGCCCGGAAGTCATCCTGATGGATGAACCGTGCTCGGCACTTGACCCGATTGCAACCGCAAAGGTCGAGGAACTGATCGACGAGCTTCGTTCGAACTACACCATTGTGATCGTAACGCACTCCATGCAACAGGCGGCCCGGGTGTCGCAGCGCACGGCGTTCTTCCACCTCGGCAAGCTGGTCGAGGTCGGCGAAACCGATCAGATTTTCACCAATCCCAAGGACGAACGCACCAAGGGATACATCACGGGTCGCTTCGGTTAATTCCGGGCAGGAGTATTTTAGATGGCCGACGAAAAACACCATATCGTCAGTTCGTTTGACGAAGAACTGACCCGTTTGAACAATATCATCTCGCAGATGGGTGGGCTTGCCGAAAGCCAGCTGATTTCTGCGATCCGTGCGATCGTCAAACGGGATTCGGAACTGGCCGAGAAGGTCATTCTTTCCGATCACCGTATCGATACGCTGGAACAGGAAGTTCAGGATTTTGCCGTACGTCTTCTGGCCCTGCGCCAGCCGATGGCAGATGATCTGCGACAGGTTGTGACCGCGCTTAAACTTTCCAACGATCTGGAACGTATTGGTGATCTGGCAAAAAATATTGCCAAGCGCGCGCAGGTTCTCAATCAGGTGCCGCCGATCCGCCCGGTTCAGGTGATCCCGAACATGGCGAAGCTGTGCCAGGAAATCATCAAGGACGTTCTGGACGCCTATATCGAAGGCGATGCGGAAAAGGCACAGCGTGTCTGGGCGCGCGATCAGGAAGTTGACGATATGTACAACTCCCTGTTCCGTGAACTTCTGACCTATATGATGGAAGATCCGCGTAACATCACGGCATCGACCCATCTGCTGTTTATTGCCAAAAACATCGAACGTATTGGCGATCACGCGACCAATATCGCCGAAACGATCTATTACCGGATCAAGGGCGAAGACCTGCCGATGGACACAAGACCAAAAAATGACGCGGCGAACTTTGCCGTTGTAGAACCGAATGAGTGACACTGGAGCATAGGAAGATGGACCCAACGGTTCTTATCGTCGAGGACGAAGCTGCAATCGTAACCATGTTGCGCTACAACCTCGAACGCGAGGGAATGCAGGTTGTCGAAGCCGGGGACGGTGACGAAGCGTTGAAAATTCTGGCCGAAACCCATGTCGATCTGGTTCTTCTGGACTGGATGCTGCCGGTGATGTCAGGGATCGAGGTTTGCCGCCAGATCCGCCGGAAACCGGAAAGCCGCGATTTGCCGGTGATCATGGTTACCGCGCGTGGAGAAGAAGGCGACCGCATCCGCGGCCTTGATACCGGGGCAGACGATTATGTGACCAAGCCGTTCGCAATCGGCGAATTGCTGGCGCGTATTCGTGCGTTGCTGCGTCGATCCGGCCCGGCACAACCACAGGGGCAGTTGATCTATTCCGATATTGAAATGGATTTGGCGGCCCATCGTGTCAGCCGTAATGGCAAGGCCATCCATCTTGGCCCGACCGAATTCCGTCTGCTGCGTTACTTCTTGGAACATCCGGGTCGGGTTTTCTCGCGCGAGCAGCTTCTGAATGCGGTTTGGGGCCCGAATATCTATGTCGAAACCCGTACCGTTGACGTGCATATCCGCCGCCTGCGCAAGGCATTGAATGACGTCAAGGGAACGCGCGATGTGATCCGCACGGTTCGTGCCGCCGGTTACGCACTGGATGTCGAAGCCGCCTAAAGCTGACATAATTCCGGATACGACGTGAAAAACCCCCATCCTTGTGACGGGGGTTTTTGTTTTCAGGTGGTTTTCTTGTCTTTTAATGCTTTGGCCGGTTTGTTTGCGATGTCTTCTGCTTTTGACCGTGGCATGCGCGGGGCAAGTTCGTTCATCAGCAACATGTCGGCACGCCGGAACTTGGCGATTTCGATATCGATATCTTTCTGCGGGATATCGCAGGCAGCCAGAACATGATCGGACAGGCGTAACCCGGTTTCAAGCACCTCGGGGATTGCGGCATCGGCA
This sequence comes from uncultured Thalassospira sp., assembly GCA_946885765.1. The sequence goes on along the minus strand of CAMPHD010000002.1, from coordinate 23,968 downwards.
CCGCTGCGTGACAGTGGTCCGATATGGGTGATGTCCTGGGCGCGGGCAAAGATTTTCAGATGTGGATAATGCTGGCGCAGCAGGGCAACGGTTTTTTCCGTGGCGTGCGGGTTGCCCATGGCAACGGCTGCGACATGGGCCTGTTCGGTATGGGCCGCGCGAAATGTTTCCGGGCGTGAACCATCGGCAAAATAGACCGGCAATCCCTCGGCCCGGCCGCGTGATACCTGTTGGGCATCGGCTTCCAGAACGATGAACGGGATATCCTTGGTGCGCAGCAGGCGGGCCAGAACCCGGCCGACACGCCCGCAGCCGATCACCAGAACATGTTTCTGGATGCCGTCGGTTTCGTCGGAAATCTCGGTCAGCTGATCATTTTCCTTGGGATGAAGTTTTTGTTCGATCCGGTGACCCAGTGAAATCAGGGTCGGTGTCAGCCCCATGGAAATGGCAACAACAGGTATCAGCAGAACGGCAATATCGCGCGGAACCGCGCCGTTCTGGGATGCCAGTGCCAGCATGACAAAAGCAAACTCGCCGCCCGCGGCAAGGCTCATGGCAACCCGGATTGATGATGCCCGGTTAAAGCCGATCAGCAGGGACAGACCGAAAAGAACTGCGGCCTTTACCACCAAAAGCCCGATCAGCCACAAAATGATCGTTCCGGCCTGACCGATCACCACATTGGCATTGACCGACATGCCGACCGACATGAAGAACAGCGACAGGAAAACACCGCGAAATGGTGAAATGTCGGCTTCGATCTGATGGCGGAATTCGGTTTCGGCCAGCATTACCCCGGCAATGAAGGCACCAAGCGCCATCGAAAGACCAGCGGCCTCGGTCAGGGTACTGGCGGCCAGAACGACAAACAGGGTGCCGATTGCAAAAAGTTCGGGGTTTTTAAGGGCGGCGATATAGCGAAACAGGCGCGGCAGCAGATAACGACCAACCAGCAGCAATATGGCAACAGCGCCGATACCGCTTAACACACTGATCCACGGGCTGGTTTCCGTTCCGGCTTTGCCCGCGGCCTGAACCATGATCAGGAACGGACCAACAGCAACGTCCTGTAACAGTAGGATTGCAAGGGCCGCACGTCCGAAGCGGGTATGCAACTGACGTTCATCGGAAAGCTGCTTGAGGATAATTGCGGTTGACGACAGGGCCAGCGCCCCGGCAATCACGATCGAGGACGGCATGTCGCGACTTATCAGTAGCAACACACCAAACATGACTGCCATCGTGACAGAGATTTGCAGGAAGCCAAGCGTGGCAAACCGGCCGCCAATGACGCGCAATCGTTCGCGCGACAGTTCAAGACCGATCATGAACAGCAAAAAGACAATGCCAAGCTCGGCGACGGTTGAAATGTCTTCGCGGTCAGTGATCAGGCCAAAACCAAAAGGACCGATGCAAAAACCGCCGATCAGAAAGCCGATGATCGAGTTGGCGCGTAATTTTTGCGCCAGCGGTACGGCAATCACCGCGGCGGTCAGGACAAGAAACAGCTCGAACAGAACGCTATGTGACATGGTGGGTTATGCGTCCGGGGCAGATCGGCGTGTAAAGGAAGTCGTTGAAATCAGGATAGCGGAAATACCCCTATGATTTCTATGGAAATTTTGCGTTTGCGAAGACATCTTTGACGGATGATATCGGGGGATGGAGATATTCCTGCCGACATGCTGATTGATCCCATCATACAGTGTGGGAACCGTATCACAGTGACATATGGAATGGCATCGCAAGGGGGGAGACGGCTTGCTATTCTGTTTGCGGGATGCCATGTTCCGCTGGCCCGTAAACGGGTACAGAAAGAATAATGGTTTCCCCAAACGAGCAGGCCGGAATTGGAACAGTTCATCCCCTATTTGCAGATTATCGGTGGTCTTGTGCTTTTGACGGCCGGTGGTGAGTTCATTGTTCGCGGTGCTGTCGGTCTGGCGCTGTTGCTGGGGGTTTCCAAGATAATTGTCGGCCTGACAGTGGTTGCCGCTGGCACTTCGGCCCCGGAATTCGTTGTATCGCTGAATGCGGCACTTGCCGGGTCCGGTGATATTGCGATGGGCAACGTTGTTGGTTCGAACATCGCCAATATTCTCCTTATCCTTGGTGCTACGGCTGTTCTGAAGCCGATTGCGGCGTCCCGGACAATGGTTGTACGTGACGGTGGCACCATGTTGCTGGGCACGGTCCTGTTTATCGGGCTTTGCATGTTCGGGGTTGTGGAACGCTGGGCCGGTGCGATCATGCTGCTGGTTCTGGCTGCGATCTGGTACTTTACCTATCAGCATGACAAGAAAAGTCCGGGCGAAGCCAGCAGCCTGCATGAGGAAGAAGTTGACGAAGTCGGCGAAGTACCAAGCGGTTGGTTGAAACCGATCATCGCGACGGTTATCGGGATTGTTGCCCTGACCTTTGGTGCGGATCTGTTGGTGGATGGTGGCGTCTCGGTTGCGCGTCAGTTCGGTGTGTCCGAAGCTGTAATCGGTTTGACGCTTGTTGCATTCGGTACGTCACTGCCGGAACTGGCAGCATCGATTGTTGCAGCGTTTCGGGGGCATTCCGATGTCGCACTGGGCAATGTGGTTGGTTCCAACCTTCTGAACCTGCTGGTGATTATCGGTGGCGTGTCGCTGATCGCGCCGATTACGGTGCCTGATCAGATCCTGCAATCCGATCTTTGGATCATGCTGGCTGTGACCGTTCTTTTGCTGGTTGTCGGCTATTTCTTGCGCGGCATGTCGCGGATTACGGGGATTGTCTTTGTTCTTGCCTATCTTGGATATGTCGCAAGTCTGGTTACGGCATGATCCGCCTTGCGTGCCTGAAACCGTTCACACGGTGATGGACCGGCAGGCAGGTTTGATTGTAAGTTCCGGGATTGCCGAACATAAATGACGGCGCGCCTGATATTGAAAGGCGACCGCCCGCCCCGGAAAAGGGGGCGCATCTTGACGGACGGGATGGAAACCGGATGACAGGGATAATGCCGAAAACGGTCCTTGTGACTGGGGCTGCGAAGCGTATCGGACGGGCTTTATCGCTTGATCTGGCGGCACAGGGATATGATGTCGCCCTTCATTGCCATTCCTCGCGCAGGGATGCGGAAAGCCTGGCGGATGAAATCCGTGCCCTTGGCCGTCGTGCCTGCGTTATTTCGGCCGATCTTGGCAAGGAAGAAGATACCGGGCGTGTTGTGCGCGAAGCAACGGCTGCACTGGGCCCGATCGGGGTTCTGATCAATAATGCATCCACCTTTGAATATGATGATATCGGCACCGCCACGCGCGAAGGCTGGGACTATCATATGGAAGCCAATCTGCGTGCGCCGTTTGTGCTGTCACAGGATTTTGCGAAACGGTTACCGGTCGGGCTCAAGGGTGTCATCATCAACCTGATTGATCAGCGTGTCTGGAATCTGACACCTCATTTCATGACCTATACCTTGTCCAAGGCAGGTCTTTGGACCCTGACCCAGATATTGGCACTGGCATTGGCACCGCAAATCCGGGTCAATGCGATTGGCCCCGGCCCGGCACTGCCTAGTGTCCGGCAAACACAGGAAGTTTTCGATCAGCAATGCGATCAGACTCCCCTGAAAATTGGGACAAACCCGCAAGAGATTTGCGACGCGGTACGATTTTTCCTTGCCGCGCCAGCCATCACCGGGCAAATGTTAGCGCTTGACGGCGGGCAGCACCTTAATTGGGCACCCAGTGGCGAACAGAATATGCCAGAGGAATGATGCGTCGGGCTTGGGTTCCGGACATCTGGCCGAACCAAGCGCAGCACAAGGAAGACCAGACCATGACCGCAGGCCTTAAGCAGGACGATAACATTACGACACTGCCCTATGCAGACCATGCAGGCAGTTTGCGTCGTGTCTTCGTGCGTGACATGGTGGTCGAAACATCCATTGGCGTATATGACCACGAAAAACATGCCCCGCAACGGGTGCGGATCAATCTGGATCTTGCCGTGCTCGAAGGCGAAGGTGTCCAGAATGACGATATTGCCACTGTTTTAAGCTACGAGGATCTGGTGACAGGCACGCGGGAAATCTGCCGTGACGGTCATGTGAACCTTGTGGAAACCCTTGGGGAAAAACTGGCCGATATGTGTCTGGCAGATCGCCGGGTGCGCAAGGTAAACGTCCGGGTTGAAAAGCTTGATGTCTTTGATGACGTTTCTGCGGTCGGGGTCGAAATAGAGCGCTTTAATATCGCGCGCTGATCGCATCGGTAAATCTGCTTAAAATTTACTTTTGTTAACCATTTTCGGTGGGGACTCTGTGATTCCTCTAGGCCGAATCGCTGCGACCCTTATGCACAAGCATCTGGGCGCATGGAATCAAAGGAAAATATTCTTTTTTGACTCCTGTATTACCGAATGTTTTCAGGTTGACAGTATTTTTTATTAATTAAATCAATAACTTAACTTGTTTGCTCAATAAATGTGCACTTCATAGAACGTTAAGACTCTCAAGGGGTGTAGCAAAGAGCCCCCCTATTACCCACAAACTTATCCACAGCCTTGGTGGACATCTTTTTCCGGTCGCGATTCTGTGAAGTGATGTTGCGGCGTTAATCTTTTTGGGTATTGTCGGAAGCCCGTTTGAGAAGTGACCGCCGTCACAACTTTTGATTTTTAATAAATCTGCCGGAGACGCCTGATGAAGCCTGAATCCCCCTCCGAAAACCCCATCCGGGAAATCGGATTGTCGCTTGAAAGCGATGAGTATGACGGGGGAGCTGCGCGCGGTGTCGAGGCCATCAAACATGCGCTGAAAACCATGCCGGGATCGGCCGGTGTCTATCGCATGATCGATGACAAGGACCGGGTTCTTTATGTCGGCAAGGCCAAGAACCTTAAAAAGCGTGTGGTGGCCTATACCCGCCTAATGCAGTTGCCGATACGGATCGCCCGTATGGTCGCGCAGACGGTCCGTATGGAAATCATCACTACCCATACCGAAGCCGAAGCGCTTCTGCTTGAATCCAACCTGATCAAGAAACTTAAGCCGCGTTACAACATCCTTCTGCGCGATGACAAAAGCTTCCCCTATATCCTGATCACCGAGGATCACGATTATCCGCGCATTGTGAAACATCGTGGCGCACGGGCCAAGGATGGCAGTTGTTTTGGTCCGTTTGCGTCGGCTTGGGCGGTTAACAACACGATCAATCATCTGCAACGGGCTTTTTTGCTGCGGTCCTGCACCGATGCGGTGTTTTCCAATCGATCGCGCCCGTGTCTGCTGTATCAAATCAAACGCTGTTCTGCGCCGTGTGTCGACCGGGTTGCAAAGGCCGAATATGACGCGCTTGTCGATATCTGCCGTGACTTCCTGACCGGGCGCAGCCAGAAAATCCTCAAGCAGCTTGAAAGTGACATGCTGGTAGCATCCGAACGCATGGATTTTGAACAGGCCGCGATGTATCGCGACCGTATCCGAGCGCTCAGCCAGATCCGGTCACATCAGGATATTAATCTGGAAGGCGTTGAAGAGGCCGATGTAATTGCCCTGCATAATGAGGGCGGCCAAAGCTGTGTTCAGGTGTTCTTCTTCCGGTCCGGATCGAATTACGGCAACCGATCCTATTTCCCGCGCCATGAACAGGGGGCTGAGATCCCCGAAATCCTGTCGGCCTTTGTCGGACAGTTCTATGCCGATAAACCGGCTCCCAAACAGGTTCTTCTGTCGCACGAGATTGAAGGTCAGGAACTGGTCGAAACCGCATTATCGATCAACAATAACCGCAAGATCACCCTGCAGGTACCCAAGCGCGGCGGTCGGCGCAAGCTTGTCGAACATGCGATGAATAACGCAAAGGATGCGCTGGGGCGTCGCATGGCCGAAAGTGCGTCGCAACGCAAATTGCTGGAAGATCTGGCCGATAAACTGGAACTGGACGGCACGCCGGAACGGATCGAGGTTTACGACAACAGCCACATTCAGGGCACCAATATGGTCGGTGGCATGATCGTTGCCGGGCCCGAAGGTTTCATGAAAAGTGCATATCGCAAATTCAACATCAAGGGCGATATCGCACCGGGTGATGACTTTGCCATGATGCGCGAAGTCCTGACCCGGCGCTTTGCCCGTGCACAAAAAGAAGACCCAGATCGGGAAAATGGCACATGGCCGGACCTTTGCCTGATTGACGGCGGTTTGGGGCAGCTTGGCGTTGCCCGCGAAGTTCTTGAGGATCTGGGAATCGAAGACGTGATGCTTGTCGGTGTTGCCAAGGGTGTTGACCGTAACGCTGGCAAGGAAGTGCTGCATATCCCAGGAAAGCCGCCCGTGCGCCTTGATATGCAGGACCCGGTTCTGTATTTCATCCAGCGTCTGCGCGATGAAGCCCACCGTTGGGCCATTGGCACGCATCGCGCCAAACGGTCCAAGCAGATTGGTAAAAGCGTTCTGGACAACGTGCCCGGCGTTGGCGGAGCGCGCAAAAAGGCGTTGCTGCATCATTTCGGCTCGGCACGCGGGGTGGCCGATGCTGGTTTAACCGATCTTGAGGCGGTGGATGGCATCAGTGCCGCGCTTGCACGCAAGATTTACGATCATTTCCACGGGGAAAACTGATCACGGTTACCGGCTGTTTCATAACAGGTTTGTTGCAATTGAACGCGGCACTTGTGGTAACTGCCCGGACACATTAATAATTGCCTCGCGCCGGGGAGACAGAAAACGCTTCGCCGGACCGTTCGATACAATACCCGCAAACAGGCCTGTTTATGAAAAACCAGATTCCCAATCTGCTAACCTTGTCGCGCATCATTGTGATTCCGGCTCTGGTTGCGTCCTTTTATATCAGTGGACCGGTTGGTAACTGGATCGGGTTTGTACTGTTTGCCTTTGCCGGGGTGACGGACTTTTTTGACGGTTACCTTGCGCGCAGCATGAATGTTGTCTCGCCGCTTGGCCGGTTCCTTGACCCCATTGCAGACAAGCTTCTGGTTGCAGCCGCCCTGATGATGATGGTGGCGTTTGAACGCATTTCCGGTCTGGCGATTTTGCCCGCCGTGATCATCATGTGCCGGGAAATCATGGTATCGGGTTTGCGCGAACATCGGGCCGAACTGAAAGTTCCGCTGCCGGTAACGGTGCTTGCGAAATGGAAGACCACGGCACAAATCCTTGCCATCGGGTTTCTTCTGGTCGGGGATGCGTCGCCTGACATGATCCCGTCGATCCTGATTGGTGATATCCTGTTGTGGATTGCCGGACTGGTGACGGTTCAGACGGGGTATATCTATCTTCGCACCGGGCTCAAGCATCTCGACTGACACCTATCGGAAGGATCAGGTCGCGCATGGCACGTATATCTGTTCAGGAACAGGATTTTGATCCGGGTGCCGAACTGGCAGCCCTGACCGATGGTCGTACCGATATCGGGGCCGCGATCAGTTTCGTCGGGCTGGTGCGTGATATTCACGGCGGTGATCAGGTTTCGGCCCTGACCCTTGATCACTATCCCGGAATGACCGAACGCGAACTTGAAAAGATCGCCGGCGAGGCGGCCAATCGCTGGCCGCTTGATGATGTGCGGATCGTGCATCGGTTCGGGCGGATGTTGCCCGGTGATCGGATCGTTCTGGTGATCACCCTGTCGGCCCATCGTCGCGCCGCGTTCGAGGCATGCGACTTCATCATGGATTGCCTTAAAACCCGTGCCCCGTTCTGGAAACGCGAAGAAACTGCCCAAGGTGATCATTGGGTCACAGCGAAGGCATCGGACGATGCCGATGCCGATCGCTGGAACACGGATTAGCCGACAAATTTTGCCAGAAGCCCGACAAACTGAAGAAGGGCTGTCTGGATTTCGGCGGCATCGTCGATCCGGCTTTTAAGGTCCTTCATTTCGGTTATATCGGCATCGGTGATCGCCGATGCATTCTGGATCAGCCGCTTTGCCTGAAGTGTCACAAGCTGATCAGCGGCCTTGTTGCGCGTTTCGGCCATCACGAGTTTTTCGTTGATGTCGGCTGCCTGATAGGCCGTGTCGATTTCAATGAAGCTGGCTTTGGCGGCCCTGATCAATTCATCAAGATTGCTCATGGTGATACTCCCTATTGTGCGGGTGTCACGGTTGCACCACCGGTGGCGGTTTCAAGCAGGTTGCTGCCCTGTGCGACAAGTTCTGCCGGTGACAGGTTGCGAACTTCCCCGGCCAGTGCGATGCCTTGTTCGGCCGCGCCAATCAGGGCGGTGACGTCCAGTCTGGCGTAACTGTCTATCTGGTTTTGCAAATGCGCGCCCAGCGAGGATGCCGTCATGAAGCTGCGCAAGGTTCTGGTCTGAAGCAGCTTTTCCTCGGCCATCAAAGCCTGCCAGTCCTGCCACCAGATTTGCAGGCGCAATGATTTGGCGTCGTCATCATCGTTTGGTTCGGAGCGAATTTTGTTCAGTTCGGCGATCAATGTGCCACGACGTACCAGATATTGCGGCGGGTCTTTGGCCAGATCGCTGGTGATGGCGTCAAGCTGATTGCGCAGTTTTTCAAGGATCTGACCGGAATCCGTGACCGCCGATGCACCAAGGGCTGACCCGCCTTCGATCTGATCGAAAATCGCGACAAATTGCCGATACTGGCTGCGCAGGTCGGCCAGTGTCTTTTGCCATTGTTGCGCAACATTCGGATCGATTTTAACCGCATCCGGATCAAGCAGGGTGGGCAAATTGGATGGAGTCACCTTGCCGGTGAAGGCTTCCATATTCGTGATGAATTCGGATTGCCGGGCGATTTGCGACTTTGGTGTTGGCGCAAATTGTGCGGTCTGTGCCGTGCCATAGGCATCAAAGGCATCCTCGGTCGCGCTGCCAAACTGGGTGACCGTCATTTTCAGGGTTTCGGCCTTTTGCGAACAGGCCGCCAAAAGCCCGATGCCAATAATCAGGAATGCCTTGCGTGTGAATTGGTAGATCGATGAAACTGCCATAACGTCCCCATCACGTGATCATGCTCGTCATCTGACGGGAACAGGCGCAAAATGTGATGGCAAAAATGACAAAGGCCGCAGATTTGCTGCGGCCTTTTTGATCCAGATACCGGCAGGTGCTATTTGCTCAGCATGAAAAGCGCTTGATTGCCAAAGAAGTTGGCAAGCCGGGAATGGCTGTCGAGACTGACTTTCGATCCGCTTTCATTCAGCACCATCGACCGTTCGATTTTAAAACCGCACTCGTCACAAAGGGCGACGAAATCCCGGACGGTGCAGAAATGGATGTTCGGGGTTTCGTACCACATGATCGGCAGGTTCGGATTTTGTGGCATGCGCCCGCGGAACATCAAATCGAACCGAGCGCGCCAGTGCCCGAAATTAGGAAAGGAAACGATGGCCTTCTGGCCGATACGCAGCAGTTCACTCAGAACCTGTTTCGGGCGATTGGTGGCCTGCAAAGTCTGGCTGAGGATCGCGTAATCAAACGCCCCGTCGGGATAATCGCCAAGATCGCGATCCGCGTCGCCCTGCATCACCGGAAGACCCTGTGCCACGCAGTTGCGCACCCCCTCGTTGGACAGTTCAAGCCCGCGACCATCCACATTTTTGCTGTGTGTCAGATAACCCAGCAATTCCCCATCGCCACATCCGATATCAAGTACACGCGTGCCGGGTTCGACCATGTCGGCAATAAGCTGCAGGTCGACACGAATGCGATCATTCGGGATAACGCCAGTACCGTTGGGTAAAGAGTGATTCATAACCTATTTCAATCCCCGGATTTCAGCAGCGCCTTCGATAAAGCCGCTTAAGACCATATGGAAATCCGGCTCGTCGAGCAGGAAGGCATCATGCCCCTTGTCGCTTTCGATTTCCACACAACTGACATTGCACGATGATGCATTCAATGCATGGGCGAGCTGCCGACTTTCGGCGGTGGTAAAGCACCAGTCGCTGGAAAATGAAATGACGCAGAAACGGGTTTTGCAGCCAACAAATGCCTCGCCAAGGCGGCCTTCGGCATCGGCAGACAGATCGAAATAATCCATCGCGCGTGTAATATAGAGATAGCTGTTGGCATCAAACCGGTCGACAAAGCTTTTGCCCTGATGGCGCAGATAACTTTCGATCTGGAAATCATGATCGAAGCTATAGGTAATCGCCCCGCGGTTCTGAAGCTTGCGGCCAAATTTGCGATGCAGGGCCGGTTGCGACAGATAGGTGATGTGCGCGGTCATGCGCGCCACAGCAAGCCCGCGCGACGGCTTTTTGCCTTCCAGCAGGTAATTGCCCCCGCACCAGTCCGGATCGGCCATGACGGCCTGCCGCCCGACTTCGTGAAACGCAATGTTTTGGGCGGAATGGCGGAAGCTGGTCGCAATCGGTGCGGCGGCAAAAACGCGATGGGAATAGCTTTTGCACCATTCAAGAACCTGCATGCCGCCCATTGAGCCACCGATAACAGCAAACAGGGTATCGATCCCCAATGCGTCAATCAGCATGGTCTGGGCACGCACCATATCGGCAATCGTGATCACCGGGAAATCAAGACCCCAGGGTTTGCCGGTGGCCGGGTTGATTTCCTTGGGGCCGGTACTGCCAAGGCAGCCGCCAATCACGTTCGAGCAAATGACGAAATATTTGTCGGTATCGATGATTTTTCCCGGCCCGACGATTTCACGCCACCAGCCTTCCTTGCCGGTGATTGGGTGGACTTCGTCGGCGACATACTGATCACCCGTCAATGCGTGGCAAACCAGAATGGCATTGGTCTTGTCGGCGTTAAGTTCGCCATATGTCTGATAGGCAATGGTGAACGGCCCGAATTCGATGCCGCTATCAAGGCGCAGCTTTTCCGTTTCCCCAAGGACCATGTGATGGCCGGGAAGTTTGCTGCGCTGATCCGTGCTGGCGGCGGTCGACATGAATGTCCGTTTCCCTTTGATTAGGTTGTTTTTCTTGCAGGCAAGGTTGGCTGTTCCTTGCTGTCGCAGGAAACAAGCCTGTTCTAGCTAGGAATAGACCGGGATTTAGTCAATCTTTTCTTTGCTTTTCGGCTGCCCTGTCCTAATACTGGGCGCCGTTTGAGAAAAGAGCGGATCATGGCGCAAAGCGACGAAAATTTAGCAAATCTTGACCTGAACGGGCTCAGGGCGGAAATCGATGATATCGATCAGGCACTGCAATCCCTGATCATCCGGCGCACAAAGGTGGTTCAGGCTGTCGGGGCCTATAAGGACCGGGTGATTGCCGCGGGTGGCAAGGTAAAAGTGCCTTATCGTCCGGCACGTGAAGCCCGCATCATGCGCACGCTGGTTGACCGTCACGATGGTGCCTTTCCGAAAACGGCCCTGATCCAGATCTGGCGCGAAATGATTGCGGCCGGAACGCGTCTTGAAGCGCCGTATACGGTTGCACTTTGCCGCAATGCCGATGGTGTTGATTGTTGGGAACTTGCGCGCCTTAACTTTGGCTGCCTGAACGAAATCGTCGAATTCGATACCCCGCGCGAGGCATTTTACGCCCTTGAAGAAGGTCGTGCGGCGGTCGGCGTGTTCCCGAAACCGGAACTTGGCGAAGCACAGCCGTGGTGGACTTTGCTGTCCGATGACAGCCCGGTGCGCATTGTATCAAAGCTGCCATTTGGCGGGCGTCCGGTCGGACGTGGTGAGCAGACCGAAGGATTTGTGCTTGCGGCGATCGAGCTTGAAGAAAGCGGGGATGATCGCACGCTGTTTATCGTCAGCCTGCCAAACGAGATTTCGATGGATACGGCGCGCAAAAAAATTGCGAATGGCATCGATGGATCGGCAATCCTTGGCTTTTCTGCCGATGAAACCGGTGATCGCCGTTTTGTTCTTGTTGATGTGCCGGGATTCTTTTGTAATCGCGCCGAAGTGTTTCAGCGCGCACTGACCGATCAGGGACTTGATCCCGAAGGACTCAGTGTTGTCGGCGCCTATGGCGTGCCGATCCCCGAAGACGCGCTGAGTTGATTGATACCGGCCGGTTGATTGTCACCGGCCCTGCCCACTGGGAGAAACTAGGAAATGTCTGCGCCCACCCCACGTCCCGGCATTCTTGATATTGCGCCTTATGTTGGCGGCAAGTCGCGCACCGATGGTGCAACCCGTGTGATCAAGCTTTCATCGAACGAAGGCGCGCTTGGCCCGAGCCCCAAGGCCATCGAGGCGCTCCGCAAGTCGGCTGAAAAGCTGCATCGCTATCCCGATGGTGGTTGTGAGGCGCTGCGCAACAAGTTGGCCGAGAAGTACAGCCTTGAAGCCGATCAGATTGTCTGCGGTGCCGGTTCGGATGAACTGATCACCCTTCTGATCCGTGCCTATGCCGGTCCGGGGGATGAAGTGCTGTATTCGCAGCATGGTTTCCTGATGTATCCGATTGCGGCCAAGGGGGTCGGTGCGGTTCCGGTGACCGCAGCCGAGACCCATATGACCACCAGCGTTGATGCGCTGCTGGCGGCTGTGACCGAAAAGACTAAAATCGTTTTTGTTGCGAACCCGAACAATCCGACGGGGACCTACATCAACGATGCGGAAATGAAACGCCTGCGCGATGGCCTGCGCGAAGATATCGTTCTGGTCGTTGATGCCGCTTATGCCGAATTCATGACCGGTCAGGAAGATTATTCCGCCGGTGAAGAACTGGTGCGTGCCGGTAAAAATACCGTCATGACCCGCACGTTTTCCAAGATTTATGGTCTTGGTGGCATTCGTCTTGGCTGGTGCTATGCGCCGGTTGATATTGCTGATGTTCTGCAACGCCTGCGCAATCCGTTTAACGTTGCCCTTCCGACACAGGAAGCCGGTCTTGCCGCACTTGATGACGATGAATTCGTCAATGCCTGCGTGCGCCACAATGCCGAAACGCTGGCATGGTTCCGCGATCAGGTGAACGCGATTGACGGGCTGATCGCCCATCCGAGTTATGGCAACTTTGTTCTGGTCGAATTCCCCAAGGAAGAAGGCAAGAACGCCGATGCTGCCAATGATTTCATGATGGCAAAGGGCGTTATCCCGCGCAAAATTGGTGCCTATGGCCTGCCGCAGATGCTTCGTATTTCGATCGGTACGAAGGAAGAAATGGAAATCTGCCTCAAGGCGATCAAAGACTTTGTGAACAGGTAAAATGACCAACACCGCATCCGAACCGCTTTTTGATACCGTTGCTTTTATTGGCATGGGGCTGATTGGCTCGTCCCTGGCGCGTCGCATTCTGCGCGATGGTCTGGCGAAAAAGATCACCTGTGCCGTGCGTTCCGAAGCCACCCGTGACCGGGTGCTTGAACTTGGTATCGCCGATGAATCTTATTGCGACATCAAGGAAGCGGTTAAAGATGCCGATCTGGTGATGATCTGTGCGCCGGTGGGGGCCAATGAAGCCATCGGCGCACAGCTTGCCGGGAAACTTAAAAAGGGTGCGATTGTTTCCGACGTCGGATCGGTCAAACAGGCGGTCATTCGTGATATCGCCCCGCATCTTGATGAAGGTGTCTCGTTCGTGCCGGGCCATCCTTTGGCCGGAACCGAACATTCCGGACCGGATTCCGGTTTTCCCGAACTGTTCGAAGGACGCTGGTGCATCCTGACCCCGGTTCCCGGTGAAAAGGAAAGTGCGACCGCACGTGTGCAGGCCCTTTGGGAAGCATGTGGTATGAAGGTCGAATGCATGGATGCTGATCATCATGATCGCATTCTGGGCATCACATCGCATCTGCCGCACCTGATCGCCTATACCATCGTCGGGACGGCAACCGACCTTGAAGACGCGCTGCGTCAGGAAGTCATCAAGTTTTCCGCATCCGGTTTCCGCGATTTTACCCGCATTGCCGCGTCCGACCCGACGATGTGGCGGGATGTGTTTTTGAATAACCGCGAAGCGGTTCTTGAAGTTCTTGGCCGTTTTCAGGAAGATTTGATGGCGTTGCAACGTGCGATCCGCTGGGGCGAGGGTGAAAAACTGTTCGACCTGTTCAGCCGTACACGCGAAATTCGCCGTGGTATTGTCGATGCCGGGCAGTATTTCACCAATTTCTCGGCCGAGGGTGAAGACCGTCAAAGCGACGCCAAGGGTAAAAGCAAGTCCGATAAATAATCAATTTTCGCGGTTTGCACATGGCAGGCCGTTGTCGGGCGGAAAGATGGGCCCCAAACTGCATCTTCCGCCGGTTAAAGGGGATCGTCATGCCTGCCACCGATCATCCGGCTTTTGCACGGATTATGCCGTTTGTGTTTGTGTTCCTCTGGAGCACGGGCTTCGTCGGCGCAAAGTTCGGCCTTCCCTATGCCGAACCCTTTACCTTTCTGTTTGCCCGTTTTGCCATCGTCATTGTTCTGATGGTGCCGGTGATTTCGTTGCTGGGCGCCAAATGGCCCAAAAGCTGGCGGCAGGTTGCCCATATCAGTACGACTGGCATTCTTGTTCACGGGATTTATCTGGGCGGTGTTTTCTGGGCGATTGATACGGGGCTGCCGTCGGGGTTGGCGGCCCTGATCGTCGGATTGCAACCGGTTGTGACCGCATCGGTTGTTGGTGCCCTTCTGGGCGAACGTGTCAGCGGGCGTCAGTGGGCCGGGCTTGTTCTTGGCCTGATTGGCGTGGCTTTGGTCCTGTTGCCCAAAATTGGTGACGGCATCGGTATTACCGCCTTTGGCATCGGGCTTGCCATCATGGCGCTGTTTGGCATGACGGCCGGGACGCTTTATCAGAAACGGTTCTGCACGGGCATGGACCTGATGAGCGGTACGGTTATCCAGTATATCGCCGCAGCGGTCTTTGTCGGGCTGGTGGCCCTGATCAAGGAACCATTGGTGATCGAATGGAGCATGAACTTCATTCTTGCGATGGCGTGGCTGGTTCTGGTGCTGTCAATCGGGGCGATCATGCTTCTGATGGTTTTGATCAAACAGGGCGAAGCAACACGGGTTGCAAGCATGTTTTACCTTGTGCCGCCAACGGCAGCTTTCTTTGCGTGGCTGCTTTTTGATGAACATCTTGGTCTGTTGGGCTTTGTCGGATTTGCAATTGCCGCACTCGGGGTGGCATTGGTGATGGTGAAACGCTAGGTTCAGAACCGGACATAAAACGCCAGCATGACCGGAGGAAATTTTGACTGAGCCCCAGGAAAGATGGGTATTTGGATATGGATCGCTGCTGTGGCGTCCGGGCTTCGAATTTGAAGAACGGGCATGCGCAACGCTGCGCGGCTATCATCGGTCCTTTTGTATCTATTCCCATCACTATCGCGGTACACCGGAGAATCCGGGTCTGGTTCTGGGGCTGAATGTTGGTGGGGAATGTGTGGGCAATGCCTTCCGGATCGCGCCGGACAACTGGCCGTTGGTCAAGGCATATCTTGATGAACGCGAACTGGTGACCAACACCTATATTCCTGCCGATGTCGAGGTCGAGCTTGCCGACGGACGCACGGTCATCGCGCACACCTATGTCGCCGATCCAACGCATGAACAGTTCGCCGGGAACCTGTCGGTTCGGACGGCGGTTGAAATCATTGTTGCGGCACATGGTAATATTGGCCCGAACCTGGAATATCTTGAAAACACGGTCTGCCATCTGGATCAGATGGGAATTGTCGACCCGCCTTTGCACGATCTGATGGATCTGGTGCGCCGCGAATACGGTGAAATCAATATGGGAGCCGGAATCTGATGTCGGACGCCACCACAACGTCCAAAGGTACCAATGCCCCGATGATGGCAGCCTATCTGATGCTGGTTGCCTGCGCGATGATGTGGGGGTCAAACCATGTGGTCGCACGCGGGGTCAATGCCACGGTGCCGCTTGAAGCACTGGCGTTCTGGCGTTGGGTTGTGGCGGCTGTGCTGCTGTTTCCGGTGTGCATCCCGCATCTGAAACGCGATCTGAGGCTGATGGCCGATCATAAAATGTCGATGTTCCTGATCGGAACAACGGGCGTTTTCATGTTCTCGATCGTCATTTATCTGGCGGCCTACAACACAACGGCGGTCAATACCGGGCTTCTCAATGCGACAACCCCGGTCTGGGTTCTGTTGTTCGCAGCTTTACTGACTGCCGATAAACCCAAGCTTGGCCAGTGGGCCGGTGTGCTGATTGCCGGTGTCGGTACGGCCGTGATCATCGCCAAAGGCGACTTTTCGGTCTTTGCCGAGATGAATTTTGTATCAGGCGATCTGTTTGCCATGATTTCAGCAATGGTCTGGGCGGCATATTCAATGCTTTTGAAGCGCGCGCCCAAGGGCGTCCATCCGCTAAGCCTTGTATTCGTTTCGGCCCTGATCGGGTTGGTGTTCCTGACCCCGCTTTACATCTGGTCGGTAACCGTGGGCAATGAGCCGTTCTTTACGCATCTTGATCCGGCATGGCCCGATATGCTGAAGATTTTCTATATCGGGGCAGGGCCAGCCTTTTTGGGTTATCTGTTCTGGAACAAGGGGGTTGCGGTTGTCGGTCCGGCAAATGCCGGTGTGTTTTTGTATCTGATGCCGGTTTTTGCCAGTGTCCTTGCCATCATCTTTCTGGGCGAGGAACTGCACCTTTACCATCTGGGCGGGATTACACTGATTGCCTTTGGCATCTGGCAGGCAACACGTCGAAAGGTATAGAGGCCGTCGAACGGATAGAGTAGAAAAAGGCCGGATGAAACTCCGGCCTTTTGGGTGTTCGAACGATCCGTCTAATCAGGAAGGTGTTTTTTCTTCGTCGATGGATTTCATCGGAATCGCGATTTTGACTTCCTGCTGTTCGGCGTCGGCCTTTTCGCGGGCTTCTTCGATTTCAACATCACGGGATGTCAGGGTCGGGAGATTGAATTCGGCCTGCGCGTCGCGTTCAAGTTCGCGGGTGCGGTTATCAATCCTGCCTTTGATTGTCTTCATGAAGGTCTTGCGATCAAGCCCCGGTTCCATCGCCGGAAGGAATTCCATGGTGACTTCACCGCCATATTTCATGAAGCTGTGTCGACCCCAGAACATGCCGGAATTAATCGCGACCGGAACGACCGGGACATTCGGGAACGCCTTGTAAAGCGCATAAATTCCGGGATGATACGGCCGATCCGAACCGGGCGGTGTGCGGGTTCCCTCGGGGAAGATTACGATCTGTCTACCGTCCTCAAGCGCACGTTCGGCACCCTTGATCATGTCTTTCAGGGCCGATGACCCAGCCGATCTGTCGACCGCAATCTGCCCGGACAGCAACAGAAACTGCCCCATCAACGGGATGCGGGTTAGTTCCTTTTTCAGGATATAGGCCGGGTCAGGCACAACCGTATGAAAGGTCAGGGTTTCCCACGCAGACTGATGCTTGGCAACAAGAATGCAGGGGCCTTGCGGCAGGTTTTCAAGGCCGCGAATACGCTTGTACATGCCGACAGTCGTGGCGAGCATTCCCTGTGTCATACGACACCACATATGGCCGACCCACTGATTGGGCTTGCGTCCAAACGGCATCAAGGGAGTGAGTACAATGCACAATGCTGCCGTACCGGCGAAAAACAACACGTTAAACAAAAACGCGCGCAGGGCTCTCATGCAGACAGATCCTTCAAACACTTCGTCAAAGGGTTTGTAACAGTTATGCGACACGAGTGAAACGCCGTATCTTCAGCCTGATTTCTGGGAAAGACGATTGGACGCCGAGTAATCCTGCTTTGGCGGCGTCGATGGCGTGGTCGGACCGTGCAGGCCCGCACGGTCCCCGTCCGGAAGAAATCCCAGAAGATAGTTCCGCAAGCTGGCAAACAGGAACTTGTTATATTCGCTTGCAATCAGATTGGCACTTCCCGGCCAGCGCCACCAGCTATCGACCTTGACGTTATCGGGGAAAACCGGGTGGGCGATGATATCGACATCGGGCATCAGGCTGCGAAATTCCAGAAGGGACCTCGGCATGTGATAATTTGCCGTCACGATACGCAGGCTTTTATAGCCTTCTTCATATACCCAAACCGCCGTTTCCAGCGCATTCCCGCGCGTGTTTTCGGCGACATGGCCAAGTACAACGCAGCATGACACCAGACGAGGGTCAGCTTTGCCCGCCGATAGAAGCTCGTCCACTTCGACCCCGCGATAAACCCCGGAAATAAACAGCTTTTTGGCAAGATGACGGGTCAGAAGACGACGGCCTTCCGAAAGGCGTTCACTGCCGCCGGTCAGAACGACGATGGCGTCAGTCTTGCGATCAGGTTCATCGATCTCGGTCGGAATGATGTCGACATACCAGATAAAGCCACCCGCCCAGACCAGCCCCAGCAGGATCAGGGTCGATAGCAAAAACCGGAACCGGCGAAAGCGTCGTCGGTGCTGAACGGAAAGGGGTGGCTTACTCATATGATTGGGCCTGACGGGACGCTGGCATGCGACAAGGCTCTCCTTTTGGGGACAAGGTCATGATCCGAAACGGTAAATGATCATGACGCTGCAGGCCGACTATACGGAGGAGTGAGGCAGGTTACAACATTCTGCGCAAGACACGCAGCACAGTTCTTTTGGCCGTCATCTGGGCGACACCGGCGACCACAAAGGGAATGGCAATGATAATGCTGATGAAAAGCGGGCTGAAAACCAGTGTCGGGATCGGCCATCCGGCGCGCAGACCAAGCCACGCGATTACCCCTGAAACAGGCAAGGCGATCAAAAGTCCGATCAATGCCCCGAAAAAAGCCAGCCGCAGGTTGTGGCGGGCAAACTGCCCCGCGATATAAGAATCCTGTGCGCCGATCAGATGCAGCAATTCAATGATCGTCCGATGAATGGAAAGACCTGATCGTGTGGCAAAAACAACGGACAGCATCGTTGCCCCGAACAATACGATAATCAGCGCAATCAGGGCCAGTTCGACCGAAAAGGCAACGTCGGCGATCCGTTCAATCCAGATGCGATGATCGTCCAGAACGGCCTCGGGCGCGATTTCGCCCAGCCTGCGTTCAAGTATGTCGAAATTAAACCCGGTTTCCGGGGTGATTTCGATAATGCGCGGGATTGGAAGCTCGCTGACAACCTCGTCCGGGCCAAGCCACGGTTCCAGAAGGGCCGACATGGTTTCGGGGCTGAGTTCCTCGATCCGGGAAATGCCGGGCATGTCGGCCAGTTGTTCGATGATATCGTCAACGGTTGCCTGCAAAGCGTCTTCGCGTTCTTCGGGGCCGCGATCCGCCATGCCGGTCGGTGGAACCTGTATCGAAAGGCTGCCTTCGATCTGACCGGACCATTTGCCAACACTGTCATGCAGGGCCGCCAGGCCAACGATCGAAAACGTCAGCAGGGCCACCATCAATGCGACGATGCTTGGCAAAAAGCGTGTCGATGAGTCGCTATCAAGCGGCAGGTGTGACGGTTGCGAACGAAAAGCCATGATCGATTTTGGGTCCTGTCTGAGCCAGTTGCCGTCGGTTTGGTCGGTTACGCGCTATGCGTGATGTCGTGCAGGGTGCCTGCTTCAAGCAGCCATTGATTATGGCCAAAGCGACGCACCAGTTGCCGGTTATGGGTTGCGATCAGCACCGTTGTGCCAAGTTTGTTCAGTTCTTCAAAAAGATATAACAGCCGCATCGCGATCCGGTCATCAACGTTACCCGTCGGCTCGTCGGCCAGAAGCAGGGCCGGGCGCCCGATAACAGCGCGCGCGATGGCAACGCGTTGCTGCTGTCCGCCCGAAAGCCGCGATGGCACGGCATTGATCTGATCACCAAGGCCGACCCATTCCAGAAGTTCGGTCACGTTCTTGCGGATCTGCAAATCCTCGACCCCGGCGACACGCAGCGGCAGGGCGACATTTTCAAAAGTCGTCAGATGATTGATCAGACGGAAATCCTGAAACACCACGCCGATCTTGCGGCGGATGGCGGGCAGTTCGTCACGCGGAATGCGGATATTGTCGCGGCCGAAAATATTAATCTCGCCGCGGGTCTGGCGCAGGGCAAGGTAAAGCAGGCGCATCAATGTCGATTTGCCGGCACCCGAAGCCCCGGTCAGGAAATGGAAGCTGCCACGATGCAGGGTAAAGTTCAGATCGCGCAGAATCTCCGGCCCGGATTCATAGCGAACACCGACATTCCTGAAACTTACGACTTCAGTCAAAACTTGCGCTCCATATCGCAGCACGACGTATCAGACCCGACATAACATGATAATGCGGGGGCCGGTTGAACAATTGCAAAAGTCCGATCTGACAGACCACCAAAGTGGGTATCATCGCAGATTGGCCGAAAATATGACGACTTAAACAGTTCTTCGGATGTCATCGAAGCACCATATATGCAATGCTGTGCCAACCAAATTCGGGCAGCTTCAGTTATCTGTGCTTAACAGTCTGTTAAATCGTCGCTATTTACATATAGTGTAGGTTCTGCCCTACACCGGCGAATTCGGGGGATCGCCGGAAATCATTCAGGTTATGGCCGTGCCCCGGGTTTCATGCCGCTGACATCGAGATGCCAGGTTTGCAATGATCATTACTTGCCCAGATTGTTCAAAAAAATACTCTGTGAAAACAGAGGCGATCGGCCCAAAGGGCAGAACCGTACGCTGCAAAAATTGCGGCAACAGCTGGCATCAGGACCCGCCGGGAATGAAAACCCCGTCGCCAGCGCAGGAAAACAAGCTGCCGCCGCCTTTCGATCAGGATGGCGCACTTGGTGCCGACTTCAATGCCGATCAGATGCCAGGTCAGATTGATCCCGGTTTTGAAGAAGCCGATAGAATCCCCGATCCGCCCCCGATCCCGGAGCAGCTGATTCGCAACAATCCGAAGCCGCCTGCGAAATCGAAAAAGGGTGTGGTTGGCTGGATTCTGTTCTTCCTGATCCTTGGCGGGATCGGCGCAGGTGGGTATTTCGCCAAAGATATCCTGATCAATCTGTGGCCGCCGATTGCCAAGGTTTATGACATGGTCGGGCTTGATGTCCCGCATGTTGGCGAAGGCCTTGATATTCGTGAATTGCCGCCGACTCGCGAAGAGGAAGACGGTGTTGACGTTCTTGTCGTGCGGGCCGAGATCGTCAATATCAGCGAAACCGACCGGGTTCTGCCCTATTTGCTGATCGAACTTCTTGATCCGCTTGATCGTGTGGTTCAGCGCAAAAAAGTGCCGCTGATCTATGACGAAAGTGCGGTTCAGGGTGGTGCGGAAATGCCGATGGAAGCACAGATGCTGCCGGTTGGCGAAACCATGACGGTCGAAACCAAAATCCGTCGTCCGAACCCGACAGCAACCCGCCTGCAGGTCACCTTCCTTGACCCGCGCGAGGCGGTCGAACCCTGACCGGTTTGACGTGAAAATGACAAGGGCAGCGATCCGTCACTGCCCTTTTTTTGTTTTGATGGGGTATCAGAACCGTTTAAGCAACCGGTCGATATATTCCTGTTCGATCATCGGGCGATCCGGGTCCCCGGAACGGCGGCGCAGTTCCTGCAGGATACGCCATGCCCGTTCAAGCGTGTCGACTTCGGGGATGACGGTGGTGCCATCCCCGCCGACAGGTCGACCGAGCGGATCACGGTTGCCCGAACCACGAAGTTCTTCAAGCATCGGCATCATCTGGCTAAGTCCTTCAAGGGCGCGGCTCAGTTCGCCAATACCGCGTTGCAGGGCCTCCATGGCCTGTCCTTGCTGTTGCATGGCCTCGTGGGCGCGGTTGCGGCCAAGGGCTTCTGCCGCGCGCTGCATGGCCTCGATGGCGGTTTCAATGCCACTGAGATTACCAAACTGGCCAAAGCCGGAATTATTGGTCAGGTTCTGGGCATCACCGGCAAGGTTTTGTTGTTCCTCGGCACGGTTGCCATTGCCGCCGGGATTGGTGGACGGATTGTCCCCCTGGTTCATCAGTTCCTGCTGCCGACGGGCAAGATCGCGGATGCCATCGAGCATTTCGCGAAGGGTCGATGTGATATCGGTTCCGCCGTCGCCCGATGTGACCTGCATGTTTTCAACCAGTTCACGTAACCGATCAATCAGGGCGCGCGCCTGATCGCGGGCACCGGCCCGCATCAGGGCATCGATCTGATCGATAATGCGCGAAAGGTCCTGCTGTTCAAGGATGGCGGCGGGGCCCTGTTGCTGGCTTTGCTGATTTTGCGGTGCTTCGCGGGCGAGGGCTGCCATATATTCGTTAAGGGCACGGCGATAATTTTCGATCAGTTCGGCGATTTCGGCTTCGGTGACATTCGGATCGGCGAGTGCTTCGAGCAGCCGTTCCTCGGCCTCCATCAGGTTGCGTTCGGCCATGCCATAGCTGCCGCGTTCGATTTCTTCGGCGATGTGCCATAGCAGCCCGGCGACTTCCTGATGGGTGTCGCGGTCGCGCAGATGGGCCGAAAGACGGGCTTCGGTGACCGACAGGGCAAGGAAAATACCGATATGGCCGTTAAATGCCTGCGGAGCATACAGCACGGGCAAAAGGGCATTGCGCATTTCAAGTGCCTTGTCGGGATAGCGCAGCAGGCCGCGCCGGATCGTGATCAGCTTTTTGGCAACCGGATGGGTGAATTCACGTTCCGGGAGCACGATGGATCGCATATCGCTTTCGCCGCGCTGCCCGGAATTGTCTTTTGACACCAGTTGCAGATTGACCGGAAGCCCGGCCCAGGGATGGGAAACGAGATCAAGGAAACGTGGCCCTTCGATCCGTGTGGGCATGGATGCGCTACCACCCTGACCATCGCGACCGGACATATCGATACGGATATTGTCGATCAAACCGAACTGTTCGGTGCCAATGCCATCGGTCGCGGGGGTGATGATCAGATCAAGATTGTTCATGCCGTAATCATCGGTCGCGACATAATCGAGACGAATATGATCGCGGCGGGTCACCGAGGGTGCGCTGACGAATGAAAGGGCGGGCGGTTTATCGGCCACCAGATTGACATTCAGTGTCAGCCGGTCATTGCCCCAGACCGAAATGCGCCATGGTCCGGCCTGATCAAGGGCGGTCGAAATGACATAGCTGTTGTCGCTGCTTTCCGATATGTCGCGTTCGCCGGTGGGGGTGTGCAAGGTCGGTTGCCAGATACTTCCGATGCTGCCGGCCAGTGTTGACCCGACGGGGACATCCACATTGATGACATTGGGATTCCCGGCGTTTGTATCCGCCGGTTGCTGCTGCGGCTGGTCGGTGCCATCGGCAAAACGCAGGACTCGCGGGATTTGCCCGGTATAGGCAGGCGGGGTAACCCATAATGTCGTGCTGAAATCAGCAGCGCCCAGCCGTTGCAGCGGGCTGAACGCCTTATAGAAGCGTTCCCCCATCCGGTCATGGGCGACAAACAGCCCGACGGTCAGCAGCAATACCGGCAAAACCACCAGCCCATAGCGATCAATGCGCGCCAGCGAGGGCAGGGGGCGGGGCAAATGCAGGTTATCAAGCATCGCCTCGTGGCGTTGCAGCTGCTTTTGCCATAGGTAGCTGGTTAGCGGGTCGTCGCCATCATCGATATGGTCTTCAAGGCTTTGCAGCGGATTGTTTTCAAGGCCATTTTCCTGTTCGATCCTTTGCAGGACAGCACGGCGATTGGGCCATGTGAAATGCCGCCACGGCAGGATGATGGCGACAAGCCCGGCAACCGACAGGATCGACAGCAAAATGATATGCCCGGTCGCGGGCAGTATTTCAAAGGTGCCGGTCAGGGTCAGCCCGGCAATCAGCATCACGATTGTCAAAGGCGGGATCAGCCGGGGCCACACCCGTTCCCACGACATGATCATCCGCGCCAGGCGCAGATGCCGTTCCAGTCGGGGATTGGGTGGTATGATCGACATATCGATTTCAGGCCCCTGCAATCGCCCCGTGTCCGGGACATGTGACGCCAGCGTGGTCCTATGAACAGATTTCAGACCTTAATCTAAGTTTGGGGCTTTGGCGGGGCGGGTCAAGTCAGGATCGCGAGTGAGCCAAAATAAAAGGCGGTCCGTGATGGGGCAGCTTTTGGCGGTATATAAAGTTTTTTCAAAAAAGTTCTTGATTTGTTCTTTTATTTATGGCATAAGAGCA
>CAMPHD010000001.1 GCA_946885765.1 uncultured Thalassospira sp. | reverse complement strand
CAGGCCGGTTTTGGCCGAAAACAGGTTCATCAACCCGTTGACCGATGGCAGGCCGAGTTTCGGATTGTCAAAGAAGCCGGGGCTTATTTTGATGGCGAAGCTGTCCAGCCCGGGGACATAGGCGGTTTTGACATCGACCTCGCCATTGTGGTCGTCGATATCAAGCCGAAGGATCGGCGGCATGCGCACATCCTTGGTCGCCAGTGCGAGAAAGGCATTTTCGATGCAGGCAATCGCATCGGTATCAAGGGTGATAACGTTGCGAAGGTCGGTTTCGGTCAGGATTCTGATGTTGGGCATATCGGTTACTCCGCCATCAGGTCGACGTCTTCGCCGCCGACAATGCGTTTATGCAAATCCATATCGATATTGCAGCCGGTCGACAGAACGACCGTGGTGCCGGGATTGTCGATCAGACCGGCGCGAAGGGCCGCGATGCCAACGGCGGCAGCACCTTCGATGACCTGCTGGTCCTCGTGATAGGCAGCCCGGATGCCATCCGCAATCTGGGCTTCGTTCACCAGAACAAAGTCATCGGTCAGATCGGCGCACATATCGAATGTGTATTGGTTGTTTTGCCCGATGCCGCCGCCCAGACTGTCGGCCAGTGTTGGCAGTTCCTTAACCGCGGTCGGTTTGCCTTCCTGCAGGCTTGTGATCATCGCACAGCCGCGTTCCATCGAAATGCCGACAACCCGGATGGCCGGATTGATTGACTTTGCGGCCAGTGCCACACCGGCCAGAAGCCCGCCGCCGGACAAAGGCACCAGAAGCGTGTCGGCTTCTGGAAGCTGTTCAAGGATTTCAAGGCCAAGGGTTCCCTGGCCGGCGATGATATGGGCGTGGTCAAAGGGCGGCAGCATGGTCATGCCCTTTTCCGCAACCAGACGGTCGACTTCCTTTTGGGCTTCGTCCTGCGAGGTGCCGGAAATGCAAATTTCGGCACCTTGGGCGCGGATGCCGTCGACCTTGTTTTTCGGTACCAGTTCGGACATGCAGATAACGGCCCGCACCCCGGCATTACGTGCCGCATTGGCAAGGGCACGACCATAGTTGCCGGTCGATACGCCAACGACGCCCTTTTCCTTTTGTTCGGGCGAGAGTTTCAAAACGGCATTGGCAGCACCGCGCAGCTTGAAGCTGCCGGTATATTGCTGGTGTTCGCATTTCAGCCACACCGGCGATCCGATCCGTTCAGACAGGCTGGCGGACGGACGCAGTGGTGTATGGATCACGTGTCCCGCGATGGTTTTGCGGGCAGAAAGCACATCACCAAGCGTGATGGGTTCCTTCATGGCGACCTCGATCATTACGATGTTTGCAGGGCGTGATCGAACAGGGTTCCGAACCCTGCGACCGGTTTTTTGTATTTCATCAGTTGCAGTGCGTGCCAGATCAGGGCCTGATTACTGGTGATCACCGGCTTGCCCAAAAGTTTCTCGGCACGTTCTGCTATTTCGGCGGCCCGGATGGCGGTGCAGGAAATGAATACCGCATCGGCGTCCGGGCTGTTGGCCTGCAATGCGGCGGCCAACAGGGCGTCGGGCGGGATCGCTGTCATGTCAGGATCATTTTCAAGCCCGAAACCCAAAACGCGTGTCACATCAAATCCACGCACCATCAATTGTTCAGCAACGGAACGGGTGACATCCAAGACATAGGGGGTGACAACGGCGATTTTTTGCGCACCGATTGTTCGCAATGCGACATCAGCCGCCAGCAACGGATTGGTCACGGCCGTGCCGGGCATGCCGATGTTGATCAGGGCTTCGATCCGGTCCGATCCATTGACCGCAGTACCCGATGTGCAGCCGAAAATGGCAACATCCACACTATATCCCGGCAACAGGGTGCGTGCGGCACGCGGCAGATCGTCGGCCATGCTGCGCAGGGTTTCAATCGTGATGGGATTGGCATTTTCAATGCGGGTCGTGAACAGCCCGACATCGTGGGGGATGATGCGGCGCAGGTCGTCTTCGCTATTGAAATCGGTGGCGAGCGTAATCAGGCCGATCCGCCCGGCCGGGGCAACCGGATCGGGCAAATAAGACAGGTCTATCGGCTCTGGCGTGACCGCAGGGGCAACGGACATCGTCCTCGACTCCTTGAACGGGGTGGGGCAATGAATGCCCGCACCCCGATTTTCTGTTGTGGTTATTCTTTTCCGGGACGATCCCGGTTATCCGTCGAATTAACGGAATGCCATTGTCGGCAGGTACAATGCGATCTGAGGGACGAGAACCACGATCACAGCCGCCAGCAGAAGCATGAAGATAAAGGGTGGCGTCCCGCGAATGACCTCGAAATAAGGTCGCCTGAAGATCGCGATGGCGGTGAAAATATCGCAGCCAAATGGTGGTGTGGCCGACCCGATGGCAACCTGAAGCGTCACCAGTGTGCCGACCAGAACCGGATCAAGACCGGCATCACGCACCAGCGGCATGAAGATCGGGGTCAAAACCAGAATGACGACAATCGGATC
The DNA here is from genome assembly GCA_946885765.1 of uncultured Thalassospira sp. The sequence continues at coordinate 38,091 of CAMPHD010000001.1, read as the reverse complement.
GACAAACATGCAACCGATAAAGAACGCGATGCAGATAGCTGCAAGGATCAGGTAGCTGTTTGCCTCTTCAAGGCCGAGTGCGCCAATCACATGCTGGGGGATCTGGGCAAAGGAAATCACGAACGAGAATGTCGTGCCAGCACCAACAAGGATGAAGACCACTGCGGTGATCAGACCGGTTGAGCGGGCAATTTCCAGAAGTTCCGACCATTTCACCGACTTGAAGATCATGACTTCAAGTATGACAGCGTAAACTACGGACACCGCGGCGATCTCGGTCGGGCTGACCCAGCCGAGATAAATCCCGCCGACAATCAGAACCGGGAACATGATGGCGGGGCCTGCATTGATTACAGCCTTGCCGCGTTCCGCCCAGCTCATGCGCGGGATGGTCGGGATGTCATTCTTTTTCGCATAATACATCGAATAGGCGGAAAACATTATCAGGATCAAAATGCCCGGACCGATACCGGCCAGGAACAGTTCGCCGATGGATACCTTGCCGACCACGCCAAACACGATCATGCCGATGGATGGCGGGATCAGAAATGCGATGTCGCTGGCATTAATGACCAGCGCCATGACAAAGCTGTCTTTGTAACCGGCTTTCAACATTTTGGGACGCAACGGCCCGCCCATGGCAACCACGGTGGCCTGTGTCGAGCCCGATACCGCACCAAACAGCGTACAGCCAAGGGCAGTCGTGACCGCAAGACCGCCACGAACATGACCAACGAACGTCATGGCAAGGTCAATAAGCCGGTTGGCCGTATGCCCCTTTGTCACGATGTCGGCGGCAAAGATGAACATCGGGACGGCAATCAGCGCGACCGGTGAAATCCCTGTCACCATTTGCTGGATCAGGATTTTCGGATCAATCGGCATGTAGAAGGTAAAGGCGACGACGCTGGCCATTGTCAGCGGCACCATCATCGGGAAGCCCAGCACCAGAAGCCCGAGCATCACCAGAAGAATTGTGGTTCCAAGATCCATTTTTCCGTCCCCCTACAGATGATGATCGTCAGCGTCGGTGAACGTATCTTCAACCCGGTAGGACAGATGTGTCCCCGGTTTGAAGATGTTCGTCGCCGCGGCAAGTACGAACTGGATGCCAGTGACCGCAAGGCCAAAGGGCACGATGAGGACGGTAAAGTAATAGGGAATGCGCAAGGCGGGTGTAAGTCGATTGGACTGGATCAGGGATGAAACATAACCGATCGAATACCATGTCAGAAGAAACAGAAGGGCGGCAGTACCAAGCGTGATGATGATCATCATGATTTTGCTGGCCTTGGGACCAAGCATATCGGTAAAGGCCGACATGCGAATATGGCGTCCCATGCGGGCGGCTTCGCTGATACCAACGAACGTCACAAGAATGATCAGAAATTGGTTTAGTTCTTCGGAAAAGAAGATACTCGAACTGAAACCCAGACGCATGATCACATTGGCGACCGTGTTTACGGCCATGATCACGATGCTCCACCCCAGTAACTGACGCTCGACAACAGACAATCCGTCATCAAGCCGTTTCAGCACCGATAGCACCCCGCCTTGTGGCGCGGGTGCCTCCCCGTTAGAATCTGACATACGACCTCCATGATGCGCGTGCGAGACATTCTTGCTAAACGTTGTGTGTGGTTATTCGGTTCCCTCCCACACGTTTCCTGTTCGCTTCACGCCAGACTGCCAGAATAAAAACGGTTTGTGACGGTTCAATCAGATTTTTGTCATGATACAAAAATCAATACATAACGTCGAAGGCATGGACACCCGGCATTTGTTCCATCGTGTGTCTGATTTGCATCAAAGCATGATGGAGTGCAGGGGTATCAACCGCCCCGCCCACGCAAATCCGGATGGCATTCGGGCGGGGAACCTTGACCGTCATGAACGGATCTGAAATCGTCACGGCAACGCCGTTTTTCCTTAGTTCTGACGCGAACCATTCTTCTTGCCAGTGATGCGGAATGCGCACCCAGGCACTTAGCGATGTAGGGTGATGGCGGACCACGGCATCGCCCAGTATTTCAGCAACAAGGGCCTGACGTTCACGCATCAGGGCGCGCTGAACGGTTACGGCCTGATCGACTGTGCCATCGGCAATCCAGCGTATTCCGATCTCGGCCATCAAAGGCGTTCCCATCCAGCCAGTGACGCGCAGGACGCTGCTGGCGCGAATCGACAGGTGTTGGGGCACGACAAGAAATCCGGTCCGCAAGCCCGGCATGACGATTTTGGTCAGGCTGGAAACATGGAAACCCAGTCGCGGCAGGTAACTTGTGATCGGTGGCAGGTTTTGTTCGAGAAGCGGGCGGTAAACATCGTCCTCAATAACGTAAACGCCATAATGTTCGGCAATTTCGGCGATTCGTTTACGCCGTTCCAGCCCCATCAGGCAATTGGTCGGGTTGGTATAGATCGGGGTAACAACCAATGCACGGATATGGCGCGTACGACATTCGCGCTCAAACGCATCGGGCAGGATGCCTTCGTCATCGGTGGGCAAGGCGCCCAGCTTGAATCTAAGGATGCTGGCCGTGCCGATCACACCGTGATCGGTCAGGCTTTCGGTCAGGACGACGTCATCGGGCTGAACCACGGTGGCAAGGGCGGTAAATATACCTTGAGCCGCCCCGTTGGTGATCAGGATGTTTGGGAGATCGGCAGAAATCCCCATTGTTTCCAGCCACTTGCTGCCGATTTCGCGATGATATTCGAAACCTGCAACCGGGCGGCAGCTTTCCATCCAGTTATGGTGGGTTTCTTCGGCCAGTTTATTGTGAATTTGGCGCGACAGATCGTTGTGGAAGTCGGTATAGGCTGTTCGCACAATCGACAGGTCGATCAGGTCAGGTTGGCGGTTATCGAGAATAAAGGTGGATGCGCGATCGGTCAGGCGTGCCTGAACGAATGTGCCCCGCCGTCGTTCCGATCTGAGATAACCCTGCCGTTCTACTTCCTTATAAGCAGCACTGACGGTTTGCACGCTGACATGCAGTCTATACGCCAGTTCGCGATGGGTTGGCATCCGCACATCGTGTCTGAGGCGTCCCGCCTCGATATCCGTGATGATTGCTTCGACAAGGGCCTTGTATTTCGGTCCCGTATCGCCGCTCAGGTCGATATTTGGCAGCCACATCCTGTTGATTTCCGCCCTTGTCTACCTTTGGGGTTTTTACGACCCTAACATGACCTGAGGGTTAATGTGTAGACGTCAATGTTATTTTGTCATGATACAAAACTAGCATTGACCTGATGCAGGAACATTTCAACACTTTGCGCGTTCATGACATTGATGTGCCAACTAATCGCCGCCGATACAGGGTTAAAGCCCGGTCGTCGCGGCATAATAAGGGAGACTTCGATATGAGTTTGAACAAGCTCTTCAAGGCGACCCTGTCTGCTGCCGCAATTTTTGCAGTCGCCGGGACAGCCGCCCATGCCGAAGAATGGAAATTTGCGCATGAAGAAAGCCCGGGCGATGTGCAGGATTTGTATGCACAGGAATTCAAGCGCCTGGTCGAGGAAAAGACCGGTGGTGAGGTTGAAGTTACGATCTACACCTATGGTCAGCTGGGTACTGAAAACGACATTACCGAACTGACCACGGCGGGGGCCGTTCAGTTCTCGAACGCATCGCCGGGCCACCTTGGGACTTTTGTCCCGGAAATTCAGGTTTTCGGCGTACCGTATCTGCTGTCGCAGGATAACGCGGTAAACAAGGAAGTCCTGTCGAGCAGCCCGACGATTTATGAAGGTCTGTCTGGGGACTTTGAGTCCAAGGGGCTGAAGCTTTATACCATGTACCCGGAAGGCGAGATGGTCTGGACCACCAAGAAAAAGGTGACCCAGCCGTCGGAATTTGACGGGGTAAAATTCCGTGTCATGACATCGCCGATCCTGATCGAAAGCTATGAATCTTTCGGTGCTGATCCGGTGGCCTTGCCGTGGGGTGAAGTTTATTCCGGTCTTCAGACCAGCGTGATTGATGCGCAGGTCAACCCGATCTTCTTCATCGAAAGTGCGAAATTCTATGAAGTGACCGATTACCTGATCTATGCCGGTCAGCAGCAGTACACCACGACTGTGGTGTCGAATGCCGATTTCTATGCCGGTCTGTCGGACGAGCGCAAAGAAATGCTCAAGGAAGTTAAAGCCGAACTGGATGACTTTATCTATGAAGCCCAGGAAAAGGCAAATTCCGAAGCACTTGATCGCATCAAGAAAGCCAAGCCGGGCATCGAAGTCATCAAGCTGAATGACGAACAGCGTGCTGCCTTCAAAGAGGCATCTGCCGGTATCGGTGATAGCCTTGTGAGCGAAGTCGGTGGCGACACCGAAGAAGTGCTGAAGGCGCTCCGCAAGGAATTCGGGACCGAGATGTAATCATCTCTGACCGCAATTCCCCCTTCGCGGGATGAAATCGGAAACCCCTGCTGTGTTGGCCGCAGGGGTTTCTTTTTGTCTGCGTTTGACGAGCATCCGATAATCAGTCAGTCAGATCACAAGTAATCTCGCCTTACGTCACGTATCGGCTAATTTCATGCAATCTTGAAAGGAACGCCGATGAAAAAATATCTTATGCTGGCAATCGTCTTGCTGTTTGGCTTCTCGAGCCAGGCATTTGCGCAGAATTACAACAATGTCCATGTCGGCAGTGAGAACGATTACGTGCAGATCACGGCCAAACAACTGGCAACGGCATCGACTGATAACGAGAAAACAACGGTCGCCCAGACAATTGCCAATTCGAACGAGCAATCCATCCAGAATGCCTATAACGGAGTAGGTAATACCGAACTTCTGGTGACCAAGTTTTGGCATGTCGGTGGAGATATGTATTACGACAAGACGTGGCAGCATATCACGGTCGAGGTCTACAAGAACGATAGCTATGTCAAAACCTGCCATGCCTATTCGTTCAAAACTGCACTGAATGGGCCATATCAGGCAACTTGCGGACAGAAGGCGCAATAATCCGCTGATCTATTGATTATAAAAAAACAGAGGCCGGCATGGGTCCGGCCTCTGTGGTGCACCCGGTCGTGATAATGAACGACCGGGCGGGGATGGTGTGAAGCGTTACTTGCCGCTGGCGACTTCGTCGGCAACGGCATCGACGGCCTGTTTGGCGATGTCGATGACCTTGTCGATTTCGACCTTGGTGATGCAAAGCGGCGGGGCGAAGCCCAGAATATCGCCATGGGGCATGGCGCGCGCGATCATACCACGTTCAAGGCAGGCGGCCGAAACGCGCGGACCGATTTTCGCATTCGGGTCAAACCGTTCCTTTTTGGTCTTATCGGCCACAAATTCCAGTGCCGCCATCAGGCCAACACCGCGCGCCTCGCCGACCAGCGGATGCTCGTTAAAGGTTTCGCGCAGGCGTTTCTGGAAATAGCCACCGGTTTCGGCGGAATTGCCTGTCAGGTTTTCGCCATCGACAATATCAAGATTGGCGTTGGCGGCGGCTGCACAGACCGGATGGGCGGAATAGGTCCAGCCATGGCCAATCGGACCCATCTGATCGGAACCCTGTTCCAGAACTTTCCAGACGCGTTCGCCAATGATGACGCCTGATAGCGGCAAGTAGCCCGAGGTGACACCCTTGGCAATCGTGATCAGGTCCGGCTTCATGCCGTAATGCTGTGACCCGAAATACGATCCGGTGCGGCCGAATGCGGTGACGACTTCGTCGGCGACCAGTAGCACATCGTATTTGTTCAGCACGTCCTGGATCGCGGCCCAATAGCCTTCGGGCGGGGTGATGATGCCGCCGGTACCCATGACTGGCTCGCCGATAAAGGCAGCAACGGTTTCCGGGCCTTCGCGCAGAATCAGTTTTTCAAGATCGCTGGCGCAACGTTTGGCAAATTCGGCCTCTGTCTCGCCCGCTTCGGCATTCCAGTAATGGTGCGGGCAGGTGGTGTGCAGGATGGGGCTGCGCGGCAGATCAAACGCGTTATGGAACGCTGCCAGACCCGTCAGGCTGCCGGTCATGATGCCGGAACCATGATAGCCACGCCAGCGCGAGATGATTTTCTTCTTCTGCGGCAGGCCGCGGATATTGTTGTAATACCAGATCAGTTTGATGTTGGTTTCGTTCGCATCCGAACCCGACATGCCGTAATAGACGCGCTGCATGCCTTCGGGAGCGGATTTGACGATGCGGTCTGACAGACGGATGATCGGTTCGTTCCCGTGGCCGACATAGGTATGGTAATAGGCCAGTTCCTTGGCCTGGGCATAAATCGCATCGGCGATTTCGGTGCGACCATAGCCAACATTTACACAGTAAAGACCGGCAAAGGCATCAAGCGACTGTTTGCCTTCGGTGTCATGGATATAGATGCCCTTGCCACCATTGATGATGCGTGTGGGGGTTTCGCCCGCCGCGTGCTGGCGCATATGGGTCGAGGGATGCATGAAATGGGCACGATCCATTTCCTGCAGATCGGCGGTGGTGTTTTTGATGACATTCATTATGCTTCTCCCATGTGAATGCGGTGGTCGGCTGCGCGCGTTACGGTTTGAACGCGGCGCAGATGTATTTAAGCTCGGTGAATTCTTCGAGGCCGTGGCGCGACCCTTCGCGGCCAAGGCCGGACTGCTTGACCCCGCCAAACGGGATCGGGGCGCCGGTAATTTTCACGCAGTTCAGCGCAACCATGCCGTATTCAAGTGCGTTCGAAACACGCGCTGCGCGATCATGGTCGCTGGTATAGACGTAAGCTGCAAGGCCATATTCGCTATCATTGGCGCGACTGATCACTTCTTCTTCGGTATCGAACGGGATTACCGGGGCAACCGGGCCAAAAGTTTCCTGATGATATATGTTCATATCCTCGGTCACGTCGGCCAGCAGGGTCGGAGCATAGAAAAGCCCGCCCATTTTCTTGCCACCGGTCAGAACACGGGCACCCTTGGCGCGGGCATCTGCGACATGTTCATCACATTTGGCAACTGCCCGGTCATGCATCAGCGGACCGATTTCGGTGGTTTCATCAAGGCCGTTGCCAACGCGGAGCTCACCAATCGCCTTGGCATATTTATCAAGAAACGCGTCATAGATGTCGCGATGGACAAAGATGCGGTTTGCCGCAAGGCAATCCTGCCCGCTGGTGGCGAATTTGGCACCAACCGCGTGTTTGACGGCTTCATCCAGATCGACATCGGGGAACAGGATAAAGGGTGCATGTCCGCCCAGTTCCATCGACATCTTTTTGACGGTCTGTGCACCTTGCGACAGAAGCAACCGACCGACTTCGGTGGAGCCGGTGAAGGAAAGCGCACGCACAACCGGGTTGCCGCAAAGTTCGCCTACAACCGGATTGGGATCGCCGGTCACGACGTTAAACACACCAGCCGGAATACCGGCCCGTTCAGCCAGTTCGGCAAGGGCGGTGGCCGAAAACGGCGTTTCGGTTGCCGGACGAACGATCATGGTGCAACCCGCAGCCAGTGCGGCAGCGGCCTTGCGCGTGATCATCGCGCACGGGAAGTTCCAGGGTGTTACCGCCGCGGTTACGCCAACCGGTTCGCGTTTAACGCTCATATTGCGGCCGGGAAGGTGGGACGAAATGTTTTCGACATTCACCCGTTTGGCTTCTTCGGCGAAGAATTCGATGAAGCTTGCAGCATAGTCAATCTCGCCACGCGATTCTGAAATCGGTTTGCCCTGTTCAAGGGTCATCAGAAGTGCGAGGTCTTCCTTGTTTTCGATCAGAAGGTCGAACCAGCGACGCAGACGAGCCGCGCGATCCTGCGGCAGAAGTGCCGCCCACGCCGGGAAGGCCGCATGAGCCGCTGCAATCGCGTTACGGGTTTCGGCAATGCCCATATTGGGCACGGTTCCGAGAAACGCACCATCAAACGGATTGGTGACTTCGATAACCTGACGGTTGTCAGCCGAGCACCAGCGCCCGTCGATATAGGCATGTTCGCGCAGAAGCCGAAGATCGGACAGCTGGCTTAACGACACGCAGCGCTGTTCCTTGAGTTGTGCCGTCATGAAAACCTCCTTGGAACGAGGCCGCGCATATGGCGTCAGCCTGTTTGTTGAACTGCCAGCAGGCTATCAACAAGCTGGCAGAGGAGGTTTCCGAACTCGATGCGATTTGATGCGTTTTTTTTGGCAAGCCGAGGTCGAAAGCAGATGTTTTTTCTGCTGGCTTGCCGTGCCGGGGGTCAGTCTTCGGGGTTGTCTTTCAGAAAAGCACGCATTTCACGGCGTTCGCGCCGTTTCTGGATGACGGTACGGATGATGATCGCCGCAAAGAACAGGACGACGATGCTGGTTGACATCGGAAAGGCGACCGGGATGCCGATGACAAAGACAATCGCACCCAAAAGCCCGCCACCGATCATTGCAGCCATCCCGCCAAGCACGGCAATGGCGAAAACGGCGGCGATAATGATGGAGGCAATCTTGTTCATGACGGATCAGACAGGGCGAAAATCAATCAGTTATTTCGGCTGGTAAGCTGTTTGGTGGTGACATCAACGCGGTGTGCCAGAACACGGATCAACTGGACGGCAACCGCCTGGTCCTGTCGGACAAGGCCAAGGAACTCGTTTTTATCGAGTTTCAGGACCGTCATTTCCTCGACCGCGCGAATGGTTGCGGAACGGGGTGCATCGACCAGAAGGGCGATTTCACCGATGACTTCCTTGGGGTCGACATCGCGAAGTTTGATGGTCTGGGCTTCCTCGGTCGTCAGCCAGATTTCACCGCGACCGGAAATCACGATATAGGCCGCATCGCCCGGATCGCCCTGCTTGACCAGAAGTTCGCCGCGTTTGAAGGTGAGGCGCGGGCTGGTAAAGGCCAGCAGCTTGATCACGCTCGGGTCAAGACCGGCAAACAGCGGAATGGTCCGAAGCAACCGGACTTCCTCTTCGATGCTGCCATCGCTTGTATCGGGTGCGGCTTCGGCGGCTTCTTCCTCGGCCTCTTCGGCGGTGGCGTCGTCGATTGCATGGCTTTGGCGTTTGACGATCTTGCCGTTCGCCATGTGCAGATAAGTCCCGAAACGCTGACTGTCGGTATCGTCGCCATCGACCCAGATCACGCTGCGATGTTCGGCCTGTCCGGTCAGCCAGGCAATGACCTGTTCGCGTGTTTCACGGTCCAGTGCCGAAAGGGCTTCGTCCACGACCATCAGGTCGGGATTTTTGATCAGGGCACGGACCAGCGCAATCTTCTGGCGCAGGCTTTGCGAAACACGGCTGCCACCGACACCGACCTGGCTTTCAAGGCCAAGTGCGACAAGCGCCTCGTAAAGGCCGCCTTCATGGGCGATTTCAAACAGTACTTCGCCGACACGTTCTTCGGAATTTGCACGGCCATAGGCAAAACGACCGAACAGAAGGTTATCGATGACCGGGGCGGCGGCGGCATATTCATCGACCTTGAAGAAATCGATCATTTCAGCGAGATCGTCGGGCAGATTGCCGTAGAATTTCGGTCGTGCTTTCAGGACCAGCTGGCGGAATTCGTCATCGATCACGCGCAAACGATGGCGTGCCGGGGTCAGGTTCATGGCGACGTCAAGGAGCTTCAGCTTATCCTCGGCGCGCATATCCTTGATCGCGACCCCGTCGGTCCGTTTCAGCATGTTTTTGACCTCGGGCAGTTCGTCGGCCGAGATAAAGCTGTAACGGTCAAAGAATTCGTGTCCGGGCGGCAGGCCGGTAAACAGTTCGATCATCAGATCAAGCGTATCGCGGCCGATGCTGATCATGACTTCGTAAAGTCCGGTTTCCCGCAGGGTTTCCTGCATATAGGGATGCGACAGGAATGCCATGCGTTCGAAATCGGATCGGGCCGGAGCACCAAAAAGAATGTTCACGCCGACCGGTGCGTTGTCGTTGTAAAGGTCAATGTCATAGGGTTCGACCAGGTCAGACAGGCCGCGTTCCGCAAGAATTTCCTTCAGTTTCGGGCGGGCAACCAGAACGGCTTCGACCAGATCCGGGCGTTCTTTCGGATCAATGCGGCGTTGCAGGCCGATGCGGTAAATGTCGCGATCAAGCTGAACAACTTCGAGCAGGCGCATCAGTTCGGCCTTCAATTCATCAATCGAATTGAAGCCAGGCCCGACATAGTCGATCCATTCCGCTGCCGGGTCATAGGGGATATTCCCGGAACGCTTGATTTCGTCGTACATCTCGTCGGTCAGGCGCCATGGCAGATCGCTCGGGTCGGCAAGTTCGACATTATCGACGAATTTCGGCAATGGCAGTTTCAGGTTTTCCGAGCTGTCATCGCCGTCATCTGATCGGGAAGCAAGGATCGGGCGATGTTTCAGCCCGTAAAACAGGTTGTCGGCGATGGTGCCATTAAACAGATAGGCATCATTGCCGATATAGGCCAGGCGTTGCCCCAGTGTCGATGCCGGAAGGTCTTCGGCATTGCGGTCATTAAACTGTATGCGGCCACCGGTTGGTGTCAGCAACCGGGCGATCAGGCGGGCGAGTTGCGACTTTCCGCTATCGGCGGAACCGGTCAGAAGGGCTGTACCCGGCAGCGCCATGTTGAAGGACACATTTTCAACAACCCGGGTGCCGTCATCATCAACCCACGACAGGGCCGCGACATCCAGCGGTCCCGGCAGGGATTCCGATGGTGATGCCAAAAGTTCGTGTTCGCGGCCAAGATCGGGCAGTTCGAACTGTTCGTGAAGCTGTTCGTATTTGATCCGGGCATCGGCCAGACGCTGGTAATAGGCCAGAAGCTCTTTCCAGGGGGCGGACATGTCCTTGTAGGCGGCAAGGGCCGCGACCAGCGCACCGAAGCTGAGATCCCCCATGATCACCAGATAACCGCCGATGGAATAGAAGAAGAACGGTGTGATCTGGGCGATGAAGTTGTTCAGGAACTTGATAAAGAATTTGCGGAAATAGATTTCCTTGCGGATTTCAAAAATCCGGCCCATCCGCTGGGTGAAATGGGTAAGTTCGTACCCTTGGGTTTCATGGGCGCGAATGTCGGTCGCACCGGCGACGACTTCGCCGATATGTTCAGACATCCGGCGCACATTCTGCACGCGCTGTTTGCCAAGCTGGTTCACGCGGCGTTGCAGTTTCGGGATCAGATATCCCTGCAACGGATAAAACGAAATTGCGGCCAGCCCCATCAGCGGATCCTGAATGAAGATAAAGGCCGTAATCGTCAGAAGAATGCCGCCCTGATAGAGCGGCAATGAAAATGCTTCACCAAAGAAACCGCCAAGCGGTTCTGCTTCGGCGGTGATCATCGAAACGATTTCGCCCTGGCTGGTTTTGCGGAAATGGGGCAGGGGAAAACGCAGGACCCGTTCAAACAGGGTATAGCGCAACCGGCGCAAAAGCCGTTCGGACATCACACCGACATAGACGTTGATGAAATACTTGAACCCGCCATTGATGAAAACGAGTGCCAGGAAAATACCTGAAAGCGCGAACAGATATTCGATCTGGTTCAGCTCGATCCCGAGTACATCATAAGGTTCACCCGCGCCACCGATTGCCTCGTTGACGATCAGTTTCGGCAAATCCAGCGAGTAATACAGAAACGGAAAGGATATCATCGTGACCAGTGTCAGGATGATTTGCTGTGTGCTGCTATGGCGCCAGATATAGGCAAAAACCGACTTTGGCATTCACGGGTTCCGTATTCTTGTCAGAACGGATTTTTTACCCGTTCCTATTGCTCGTTTGGCGCAGAATGTACCCGGACTTTAAGGCGTTAGCCAAGTTCGAAACTTTGACCCGGTTCAACAAATCCGCAAAAGCCATCAGAAATCGCATCGGGCTTTGGATAGGCCTGATAGTGATAGAGCCACATTTTGGCTTTGATTTCGGCGGGCAGGGTCACAAGTTGTTCGTAATGGGCATGAACGCCGGAATGGCGGGGGCCAAGTTCGCAATCCTGAAAGATGATATCTGCTTTTTGGTACAACGGCATATGGGCATCAGGATTGAAAATCGCATCTGTCGTCAGGAAAAAGCTTTGTTTTTTCCCATGCCCGAACAGTGCATAGGACAGCATGGTATTTTGCGCGGTTACGACATGTTCGACCGGGATGACATCAAAATGCACATCCTGCCAGTCAAAGCCCTTGGCAGAGGTGAGTTCCTTGATGTCGAAATAGGATGACAGGCTGCTGTTGCCCGTGTCGCTAATCTGAAGACCGCCGCGCAGGCTGTGTTCCCAAAGCGGTTCGATCAGATCATGGACCGCCAGCAATTTGACCCGGTGTCCTTCGAAGATGAAATAATTGGCAAGTGCCATCCATTCGAGACCACCAATATGATCCGAATGCAGATGGCTGATATAGACAGCATCAAAGTCATTGGGCATATAGCCCAGATTGCGTAGCGAGTGCCGCGCATCTGAACCGCAGTCAACCAACATGCGTGCCGGTTGGGCGCTGCCGGGCTGAACTGCTTCCAGAACCATATTGCTCTGGAAATTGTCAGCCGCCATGCAAAATGCCGAACCTGTCCCCGCAAACGTAAGCTTCATTCCCCGATCTCCCGACATTTTGCCGAAAGATTAGACGAGGTTTGGGGCAAAGAACCACCCCCTTTGATAGAGAAATGCTAATTTTCCCGATAAAAGCGGTGGGCTGACCCGTCGTTCAGCAAGATATTATGCGCTATTCACCGGGGTGTTGAACCGTATTGACGTCTTTTTTGCCATCGGCAAGCCGGGTGACTTCGGCGCGCAATTCCCGCAGTTCTGCAAGGATTTCATGGTGATCAAGGCCGAGTTCATTACGAGTCTGCGTTTCTTCGACGTCAACATGGGTCGCCATCGCATCGACGACAATGGCGATGAACAGGTTGAGAACGGCAAAAGTCGTAACCAGGATGAAAGGCACAAAAAACATCCACGCCAGTGGATAGATTTCCATAACCGGCCGGACGATTCCCATTGACCAGCTTTCCAGCGTCATGATCTGGAACAGGGAATAAAGCGATGCGCCGATTGTGCCAAACCAGTCGGGGAAACCCGACCCGAACAGCTTGGTTGCCATGACGGCGGAAACGTAAAATACCAGCGACAGCAGGGTCAGGACCGAAACCATACCGGGGATGGCTTTCATCAGGGCTTCGACGACCTTGCGCATGGAGGCTACGGTCGAGATCAGCCGGAAGGCACGCAGGATTCGAAGCGCACGCAGAACCGATACGCCCTGCCCCATTGGTAACAGGGTGATGGCAACAATCGTGAAATCAAAGATATTCCAGGACCGCCGGAAAAATCCCAGACGATATACGGCAAGTTTCATCAGAAGTTCGATGACGAAAATTGCAACCGCGATCTGATCAAGCAGATGAAGGATTGATCCAGCGGCATTCATGACGGTTTGGGAAGTTTCAAGTCCGAGAATGACAGCATTGATCGCAATCACTGCCGTGATGAAATTCTGGAACTTTGAAGATTCGACAATCCGGCGCAGCTTTTCCATAAGGCCCTCCCGGTGAATGCCGGTTCAAAAGGCGCAGCGACCGGGGTTTTCACCGACGGGCGGGACAGCGCCGGAAAGAAAACACAAACAGGGCGCAGGTCAGGCGTGCTGACGACTGCGCCCTGCGAAATCAGTTCAGGCCGTGACGGCCCATATCGAGGAACTTGTCACGACGACGCGCCTTGAGAACGCCACCTTCGACATTGTCCATCGATTCAAGTGCCTTGATGATCGCATCGCCAACGCGTTTGCAGGCATCAACGGGTGAACGCTGTGCGCCGCCAAGCGGTTCAGTGATGATTTCATCAATGACGCCAAGCTGATGCAGATCCTGCGCCGTTAGGCGCAGCGCATCCGCAGCGGTTTTGGCTTCGTCACCCGAACGCCACAGGATCGAGGCGCAGCCTTCCGGCGAAATGACGGAATAGATCGAATTTTCAAGCATCATGACGGTATTGGCAACGGCAAGTGCAATTGCCCCGCCAGAGCCACCTTCGCCGATGATGATCGAAATCAGCGGCACCTTGATATCAAGGCAGGCTTCGATTGAACGTGCGATGGCTTCGGATTGGCCACGTGCCTCGGCGTCGGCACCCGGAAAGGCACCGGCGGTATCGACCAGTGTGATGACCGGAATGCCGAAACGTTCGGCCATACGCATCAGGCGGATCGACTTGCGATAGCCTTCGGGCTTGGCCATGCCGAAATTGTGTTTCACACGTGATTCAGTATCGCGACCCTTTTCATGACCGATCACCATCACGCTGCGCCCTTGCAGGCGCGCCAGACCACCAATGATGGCCTCGTCTTCGCCAAACAGGCGGTCGCCAGCAAGCGGGGTGAAACCCTCGAACAGGTGGGCGACATAGTCGGTGAAATGCGGCCGGTCGGGATGACGGGCGACCTGTGTTTTCTGCCACGGGGTCAGCTTGCCATAGGTGCTTTGCAGCAGCTTGGTCAGCTTGTCCTGCAGGCGCGCAACCTCGTCGGCGATGTTGACTTCATCATTGCCGGTCAGGTGGCGCAATTCTTCGATCTTGCCTTCGAGTTCGGCGATCGGCTTTTCAAAATCCAGAAAGTTATGCATCAGGGCATCATATCCGGCTGGGAAACAATGAGGCGGAACATAGTTGATCAACCCGTCACGTCAAGGGTTGAGGTCCGATACGCATATAAAATCCATCGATCCACGGGTTATATCGTATATTTCATCCTGCACAGTGACAGTTTTGCATACGGAAATCCATGACATCCAGTATCGAGATCACATCGCCCTGCGATCCCGCCCTTGTCCCGTTCGACCGGCTTGTCGAAATCCTGCTGGCGGCCTTTGCCTTTCAGGACGATATCGTTGATCCGCCCAGTTCGGCGCAATCGGTCAATATTACCGAACTGCAGTGGCGTTTTGCCCGTGACAGGCTGTTTCTGGCGCATGATTCAGTTGGTCGTGTTCTTGGGCAGGTCTGGGTCGAGGATGTCGGAAAGGACGCCTATCTTTATAAATTGTCGGTCGATCCATCCATTCAGGGCGGCGGCATCGGCAAGGCACTGGTCGAGGCGGCATGCACCCATGCCGAAAGCGCGGGCAAGGAAAGCATGCGGCTTCATGTTCGGGTCGAACTGACCGGCAATATTGCCTTTTTCAAATCGCGCGGGTTTGAAATCTCCGGCGAAGGCGTTCATGACGGATACGACCGCACCACATACTGGAAAATGGCGCGGCCCTTACAGTTGGTGAAAACGGCCTGATCGAAGCGGGATTTACGCAACGTCGGTTTCGGGTTTGATGGCAAAATAGGGGACGTGGCTTTCCCCCCAATCCTTTAGCGCAAGGATGATAGGGCGAAGCGTTTCGCCCTTGGCGGTCATGCTGTATTCCACGCGCGGTGGGACTTCGGCATAGACTTCGCGATGGATCAGGCCATCAGCCTCCAGCTCGCGCAGTTGGCGGGTCAGCATGCGCTGCGTGACACCGGGCATCAGACGGTGCAATTCATTGAACCGCTTGGTGCCGTCCAGCAGGTGAAACAACACGACACCCTTCCACTTGCCACCAATCACATCAAGCGCGCCTTCGACCGGGCAGCCGGGGCTGCGATTCGGTGGGCAATTGAATGTCGTTGCCATTTATCTGTTCCTTAAAATCCGCAGAAAACGCCAATAGTATACAAATTGACACTATTGGCTTAAATTGTGCGTACTTACGTTTATCGATATTATGCGCTAGGTCTTGGGCATTCGCAAATCAAACCTTTTTACAAAGGATGCCGACAATGAAAGCTATCGGACTTTATAAAGCCGCCCCCGTCGAGACGGACGGGTTGTTTAGTGAAATTGATATGGAAGTTCCAAAGGCAGAAGGCCGGGATATTCTGGTTCGGGTCAAAGGTGTTGCCGTCAACCCGGTCGATTTCAAGGTGCGTCGTGGCAAGGCGGACGACGGCAATTTCAAAATCCTTGGCTGGGACGCGGCCGGTGTCGTTGAGGCCGTTGGCGAGGATGTCACCCTGTTTCGTCCGGGTGACGAGGTCTGGTATGCCGGGGATGTGACCCGGTCTGGCAGTAATGCGCAGTACCAGCTTGTCGATGAACGCATCGTTGCACCAAAGCCGAAGTCACTTGGCTTTGCTGATGCGGCGGCATTGCCATTGACCACGATTACGGCATGGGAAGCCCTGTTTGACCGTATGATGATTGATCGCAATGCCAAGGATGCCAATGCGGGGAAGACGCTGCTGGTGATTGGCGGTGCAGGCGGGGTTGGCTCGATCGCGATCCAGCTTGGCAAACTGGCAGGATTGAGCGTCATTGCGACCGCGTCGCGCCCGGAAACCATCGACTGGGTCAAAAATCTTGGTGCGGATCAGGTGATCAATCATCGCAACCCGTTGAATGACGAGTTGAAGGCAATCGGCGTTGCCCATGTCGATTACATTCTGTGTACGTCCGAAACCGATCAGTATTTCGATGTCATGGCCGAAATCATCACCCCGCAAGGCCGGATCGCGACGATCACCGAAGCCAAGGAAAACCATAATGTCGATCTGCTGAAGGCAAAATCGGCCAGCTTTTCCTACGAGTTCATGTTTACCCGTTCGATGTTCCAGACCCCGGACATGATCGAGCAGCACAAATTGCTGTCGATCGTTGCCGATCTGATCGATGCCGGAACCCTTAAAAATACTGCAAATGAAAGTTTGGGGGCCTTAACGCCCGAAAGCCTGCGCAAGGCGCATGCGCTGCTGGAATCCGGCAAGGCCATTGGCAAAATCACCTTTGACGGCATTGCGGATTAATCTGTCGCGGTTGTCATAAAAACCAAGGGGTGCCCAATGGCACCCCTTTTTATTTGGCAGAATGTGATGATTTATCCCGCGTCGCGGGCGGCAATGGCTTCGGCCTGGCGGACCATGACCTCGGCCTGTTTGATGGATGCGATATCGATCAATCGGCCGTCGAGTGCGACGGCACCGGCACCTTCGGCCTGTGCCTTGGTCATGGCTTCAAGGATGCGTTTGGCTTTGGTGACTTCGGCCTCGGACGGGGAATAGACATCATTGGCAAGGGTGATCTGGCTGGGGTGAATGGCCCATTTGCCTTCGCAGCCCAGCACCATGGCGCGCGCGGCCTGTGCACGGTAGCCATCCGGATCGGAAAAGTCGCCAAACGGGCCATCAATCGGGCGCAGACCATTGGCGCGTGCGGCGACCACCATGCGGGCAATGGCGTAATGCCACATATCGCCCCAGTGATAATCGCGCGGATTATCGCCGTCCCTGTCGGTCAGTACACCATAATGCGGGTTCGGGCCACCGATCCCGGTGGTCATAGCCTTGGTCGAGGCGGCGTAATCGGCAACCCCGAAATGCAGGCTTTCATTGCGTTTCGACGCACCTGCAATTTCGTGGATATTCTGCATGCCAAGCGCGGTTTCAATGATCAGTTCAAACCCGATGCGTTTTTTGCGGCCTTTGGCGGCCTCGATCTGGGTTGCCATCATATCAAGCGCATAGACATCGGCAGCCGTGCCGACCTTGGGGATCATGATCAGGTCAAGCCGGTCACCAGCCTGTTCGAGCACATCGACGACATCACGATACATATGATGTGTATCAAGGCCGTTGATGCGGACCGAAAGCACCTTGTCGCCCCAGTCGATATCGTTGATCGCGGCAATGATGTTTTTGCGCGCCTGTTCCTTGTCGCTTGGTGCGACGGCGTCCTCAAGATCGAGGAAGATGGCATCGGCCTTTGATCTGGCGGCCTTTTCAAACAATTCGATGCGGCTGCCCGGAACGGCCAGTTCGGACCGGTTCAGACGTGCCGGTGCCGGGGTTGGTGTGGTGAAGCTCATGGTAACGTCTCTCCAAAGCCTGTCATTCTGGAAGGATCGGCCTGTTTGGGCCAAGCTTCCGGCGTTAAATGCTTTTGTCCCGTTTTCGGGATCGTACCGTGGCCGCCGTGACAGAATTCTGCATCTGCGATCATTGTGCGCCGCAGTGAGATAGAACGAATTTGATCCAATTTATGGTGCGCATGCTAACAGATGCAAGCCATTTTGCGCACACGACCATTGTCTGATGCTCATCGGAAGGTAACCCGGAAAAGGATCTTTGCGACTGAATTAGAAAAAACGCAGAAACACGGCATAAAGCAATGGCCCCTTAAGGATGCAGTGGTTAGATTACCGGCGATATTGCGGATCGGGCCTGCCCGATACCGTATCCTTGGGGGAATTTCAGGCAGAACCAAACGGCCCATGCGTCGCGCTTATTCCATTCTCGTCTCGACCGGGCTGGCACCCTTTCTGATATTGGGGGCCTGTCTTGTGCTTGCGCTGTCGCCCGGACTGGTTCCGGCTGAGCTGGCAGGGCTTGTGCGATACGGACCATTCATCCTTGCGGTGCTGGGCGGTGCAATCGGGTGGTGGTTTAACCGCGGGCGTGCGGTTTTCGTCATGATCCTGCTTTTGGTCTGCTACTGGCTGCTTGTGGGCAATGGTGGTGGTTTTTCCGCCGATGGCCTTGCCTTCATGCGCATTGCGACGCTTTACCTGATCCCGGTCAATCTGCTGGTGCTTGGTTTTACCAAGGAACGCGGGGTTCTTAATCCGCGCGGCATTGCCCGGATGCTGGTTCTGGGGTTGCAGCTTTTTGTCATGCTGATGCTGGCCGGCAAGGCCGATGTCGGGGCGGCCCTTTATCAGGTGCTGAATTATAGGCTGATCGATACTGGCAGTTTCATGGCCGATATGCCGCAGCCTGCCCTGGTTCTGGCGGTTGTTTCGGTCGGTATTCTGCTTGCACTGCATCGGCCGCTTGAAACCAGTTTTGCCGCCGCGATCATTGCCATTGCGGTGGCGACCGTGATGGGGCCGGGTTTTATCAAGTACGGGTATCTGGCGGCGACCGGTGTGGTTCTGGCCGGGTTGGCGCAGGAAGCGTGGCGGATGGCGTTTGTCGATGATCTGACCGGTTTGCCCGGTCGTCGGGCATTGGGCCATGCCTTGGCCGAACTTGGCAACCAGTATGCGATTGCGATGCTCGACGTCGATCATTTCAAGAAATTCAACGATACCTATGGCCATGATGTCGGCGATATCGTGTTGCGCAAGGTTTCACGCGAACTGGCACGCGTTGGCGGCGGGGGCAAGGCATTTCGCTATGGCGGCGAAGAATTCACTGTTGTCTTTGCCGGACGCAGTGCGGAAAAAGCCCACGAACCGCTTGAAGCCCTTCGCAAGCGGATTGCAGCAACCAAAATTACTCCGCCCGACAAAAACAAGATGGTTTCCGTTACCATCTCGGTCGGTCTTTCCGAACGTGACGAGGATATCGACGATCCCTGGGCAGTGCTGAAACAGGCGGACGAAAAGCTTTATGCCGCAAAACAGGCGGGGCGTAACCGGGTTGCGGTTTAAGGCTGCCGCGATCCGGTAGTGTGTTGTTTTTCGCAGAAAACCCGCATTTCCGGTTGAAAATAGAACTATATTTAAGGTTTTATTTTTCTTTTTAAGATCGCCTTTAGGGCGTACCGTTGTGCTGTTTCATATCTAACGGCAGGAGGCCTTCCATGGCACGGATCATCGGTACCAATGAAGACGATGTGTTGAACCACAGCTCTCAAGGTCGCGACATTATCTATGGTCTGGATGGTGATGACGATATCCATTTCAGCCAATCGGATACGGTGATTGGTGGGGCCGGGGCCGACAGCTTTTTCGTTAGCGGGCTATCTGACGATTACGTGCTGTCCTATGCGACTTCTGAGGAGCCCCTGACATTCAAGTTTTACAATAATGAAGATGCCCCATCAGGCGAACAGGTCGCGCAGCTTGACGTTAGTGGTGGTGACGCGGATGGCGATCAGCTGATTGTTGGGGAGTATGGCGACCATGTTTCCCAGAAGCTGGGCGTGATTGGTACTGACGGAGACGACTATTTTGAAGGAGAAATAAGTGCGGTCGAAGGTGGCGGCGGTGCCGATACCATCAACTTTGATTTCCGCGATATATTTCCCACTTCCTATTCCCGCTATGCGCCGACTGTTGCGTATGGTAGTTCGCCCGAAGCCATTTATTTCGATCAGGACAGCATGACCGGTTATGGCGGGGATGCCGAGGGGGATGAGATTTCCTTTGCCGATGACAGCGAGCTTCGCGATCTGAACATACGCGGATCAAATCATGATGATCTGCTGATTGGCGGTGAGGAACGCGGCGGAACCCTGTTTGGTGCCGGTGGTGACGATATGATGATCGGCCGAGGCGGTGATAATGCAATGTCCGGGGATAGCGGTAACGATACCCTGATGGGACGTGCCGGTGATGATTTTCTGACAGGCGGCAGCGGTGCTGATTTCCTTGATGGCGGCAGTGGGCAGGATACTGTTAGCTATCAGACTTCGGCTGAGGCTGTGCACATTGATCTTGGCGCGGGCATTGCCGAAGGCGGCGATGCTGATGGGGATGTCCTGATTGATGTCGAGGGTATTTTCGGAACCAGCCATAGCGATCTTTTGATCGGTGACGATCAGGACAACAATATTGATGGCTATTTCGGAAATGACACCATCTATGGCAATGGCGGTGATGACACGCTAACCGGTGCGACTGCCTATGGTGGTGACGGCAACGATACCGTTTCTGGCACGGAATATGGCCAACCTGATCGTGATTACCTTTACGGTGATGCTGGTGATGACACCATTCTGGGCAATGAAGGTGGCGACCGTCTGTATGGCGGAGAGGGGAATGACACAGTTCTCGCCGGTTACACATATTACGGGGATGATCTTTTTCCGCCGGACGGGACCCACGCCTATGGCGATGACGGTGATGATATTGTCAAAGGCAATAATGCGGATGACTTTCTTTATGGCGGTGCAGGGGACGACCTTATGGAAGGTGGTCTTGGTGACGACGCGATGCATGGTGGTGATGGCCAGGACATCTTGCGGGGTGGGCAATGGGAGGATCTGCTATCGGGCGGCGCAGGACGTGACCTTCTGGAAGGTGGCCGGGATGATGACCGGATGTTGGGGCAGGACGGTCATGATGTCCTGAGGGGAGAGCATGGCGAAGACCTGTTGTTTGGCGGGGATGGCAATGATCTTCTGACGGGCGGCCAATCGTCGGACAGTTTCGTCTGGGCTACGTTCGAAGGTGGGGCAGAACGTGATCGTATTACCGATTTTGAAGCGGGCGAAAACGGCGATCGCTTTCTGCTTGGCAAAACATTCCAGGAAAAAAGCGGCATCGACGATTTTGACGATTTCATAAATCACGCCGAACAGAACGACACGGGTGTTTATGTCGATTTCAGTGGCGGTCGACATTACAGCTATGGCGTTCAGATCGACGGGATCGAGATCAGTGATCTGGTTGAAGGCAACGTGGCCTTTGATGTCGACGATTACGGAACTTTGTAGTCCGCGGCGCCACTAAAGTTCTTCAAACCGGAACAGCATCCGCATTGATCCGGCGGTATTGGCAAGTGTTGCCAGACAGGCAGCCGCACGGCCGGCGGGGATGGCAATCGCAAACCGTGTGGTATAGATGCGCGCGTCCTTTTCATCGGTTGCCGATGCGGCCAGTTGCACGATGTTGGCGTTGAATTCGATGAAAATCTCCGACAGTCGGGCAATCAGACCGGGCTGATCAATGCCGGAACATTCAATCATATGTGTCGCCCCCGGTGCGCGGGTCAGAAGCGGGGCAGGCTGAATTTCCTCGACCGTGATTTCGGCCTGATCCATCGGTAATTCAAAAAGGGCTGCCTCGCATTCGGTGATCGGGCAGGTGTCGGGCAATTCGCAGGTCGTGACGAAATTCGCGCGCCCCTGATCGAGCACAAAGCTGGTCGGACCAAGATTGGCACCGATGTCAAACAGGCGACCTGAAATATCGGATACCAGACCGACGCGATCGGTGCAGGAAATGGTGATGCGCGTATTGGCGTTCATGCGTGGGGCTCCCTGAGGCGATCCGGAAAGATGGCATCAGCATAGCATTCCTTGCCGCGTCCCGGCACCGGCTTTTTCCCCTTTTTCAGGGTGTCAGCGTTTCAGTAGGCAAGGCGACCTTGTGTGGATGAGTGGCCCCGACATTGCAATTAAATGATGGGCACGATGCCGCGAGCTGATATCGAAGACGATAACGGCATTATTCACGTCATAGATACCGTCATCATGCCGGGAATGTAATCCACCAATACATATTGCGGCAAAGTCAGGCCCGGACAATATCGTTCGGGCCTGTTTGTGTAATGTGGTGTGGATCTGCTATCCGGCGGCGAATTCGCGCCGTGCGCCTTCGGCCTGTGTATCAAGATGTGTCCGCAGGTCGCCGGGCAGGCCAAGGCAACCGGCAAGCCGGTCAAGATATTGCTGTTCGACCTGTTCATCGGGGTCAATCGACAGACTGGATGCCAGATAGATTTCGGCACCCTGTTCACTGGTCCGCGCAAGGCGGGCAATCGCGAGCGGATCGGCATCGGCCGAGAAGGCATCAAACAGAAACGCCTTTTCCGATGCGCCAAGTTCAAACTGTTCGATCTGGGCCGCGATGCGTTTGTTTTCAGCCTGATCCATATGTCAGTCGGACTTGGCAGCGGCAATCATGGCGCGGACCAAAGCAAGACGGAAATCAAGGTCGCCTTCGCCGCGTTCCTGCTCGGGGGAAAAACCGCTGTCGGCGGGGACATTGGCAAGATCGGTATCGCGCGCGTGGTTTTGCGGTTTCTGGCGATTGCTGTAATCGCGCCATGCCTTGTAGGCAAGGCCGGCAACAAGGGCTGTGCCGCCATAAGCCAACACTTTGCCGCCCATCTTGCGGCCCTTTTTCGACCCGAGAACGGCAGACATCAATCCGCCGCTTAACGCGCCACCGACAAGACCACCACCCAGGCCACTATTGCCCAGTGCGTTGCCGATGCCGCCGGTCGATCCGCCGGAAGTGGCTTGCTTGATCCGGTCGCCGATCTGGCCGGTGCTGCCGGAGCCGAGTACGCCACCGAGAATTTTTCCGATATCCATTCCTGTCTCCTTGCGGGCGGGATTGCTATTGTTCTCAGATATGTCTGAGGGATTGGCTAGGGCAAGGATGATGGATAAAAGTTGCATATTAAGGGCAGATAACCGGCCAAAAGTGTAATCCGGTTCACATTTTCGCAGGTTTGTGGGTGTGAAAGTCGGACCAGAATAAAACATGGTCCGGAAATGGCAAAGGCCCGACGCGTTAACGTCGGGCCTTTGAATGGCGCGCCCGGAAGGATTCGAACCTCCGGCCTTCTGATTCGTAGTCAGATGCTCTATCCAGCTGAGCTACGGGCGCTTTGCCTTGGTTTCCGCCGGTTTGCGCTGAGTGCTCCCCGTCGGCGGAGCGGAACTTATGCAAACGAGCGGGGCATTGCAAGCGGTAAATTTCAAAAAACCGTATTTTTTACAAATGCAGGTTTTTTACTGCTGCTAGGGCCTTGTTCTGCCCCGGTTTGTTGCGTTTGACACCGATATGACAAACTATGGCTAAAAAAGGGGCAAATGCGTCTTGTTCCACAAGTGGTCGTGGACTAAGATGCATTCAATCCCGGGGGAGCAGGGGCTTGTTTCAACTCATAAAAAAGCAGGCCCAGGGAGATTCGCTTATTCCTACTTAGGTAATAGATCGAAATGGCCGTTCGTAAAACCTACCTCGCCGTAATCGGCGCCGCCCTTTTGCTGGGGGGATGTTCTTTTTCTTCAGAGGCCCTTTGGCCGACTTTGGCTGGCGAAGAGAATGCCGGCACTGAAAATTCAGCAGCAATGGCTGATACAAGCGGGGCAGATGCTACGACATCCACCGATGTTGCGCGCAGTTCCCAACCACTGACAAGCATCTCGCAGACCGGAACCTTTGTTGGTTCAAAGGTCGAAAATATGCAGTCCGAACTCAATCGCCTGAAATCGGCGTTGAGTGATCACAGTAACGAATTGCAGCAGCTTCGGGCGCAGACCGTTCGCAACTCGCAGGCCTATCACGGGACTGTGGCTGCGATCAGCGCACGTTTGCAGGTTGGTACCACGCCGGGCAACCCTGTTCTGGTGCAGCAGTGGAATACTGCACAGCAGGAACTTGATCGTGTGAATGACGACATTGCGGCAATGAATTCGCTGGCCAATAAAGTGGCTGCTGATTCGACGCTGTCGACCTTCCTGCTGGAATCCGTCCGGTCTGCCTATCAGGTTTCCGGTGCGGTTGACGAAGATCATCGTCAGTTGGCGCTGCTGGAAGACGAAACCAACCGCACCACGGTGCTGATTGATCGTCTTCTCAATGAAATCAGCGAAGGCCTTGCCCGTCAGACGTCTTATGTCAGCAACGAGCGTGCGAACCTCAATGCGCTGGCACTGGCTGTCAAGAATGGCGAGATTTTCGGTGACGCGCTTTCCAAGCGTGTCTTCCAGTCGCAGGCTGCACCGGCATCCGCCGGTAGCAGCATGGCATCGACCAGTGATCGTCCGCTGGTCGTTATCCGCTTCGACAGCCCGAGCGTGAAATACGAGCAGGCGCTTTATAACGCGGTTAACCGCGTTCTGGAGCGCCGCCCGCAGGCCAGCTTTGATGTTGTTGCGGTAACGCCGAATCGCGGGACTCCGGCGCAGGTTGCGCTGAACAGCAACAAATCCAAACGCAATGCACAGTCAGTTCTGCGTTCCCTGACAGATATGGGAATGCCCAGCGCGCGTGTTCGTGTTTCTGATGCGACCAGTGCCTCGGTTTCGGCCAACGAGGTACATGTCTTTGTCCGCTAAGGCGGCTCAAGACAGGTTTTATCAACGGTTTGCCAAGTTTCGGCGGGTGCCCTGATCAATCAGGGTGCCCGTTTGTCATTTGGGCCGTGTAAACCGGGAAGAAAGGTGGCGTCCGCATGGGCGATCTTGTCAATTTGCGGCAGGCGCGAAAGCAGAAGAAACGCAGTGCCAAGGAAAAGCAGGCCGATGCCAGTCGGGCCCTGCATGGCCGCACGCGAGGCGAGCGCACGAAAAAAGACGCCGAGGACCGCAAGGCCGACAGGCAGCATGACGGCCATTATCGCGGTGCTTCTGAACCGTCTGAAAATACCGATGCCGATAAAACTGACGATGAAACCGAATCCACGGTGATCGGGGCCGATGAAAATCCGGATGACACCGATATGACGCGGTCGGATAAAGATAACGTGATTTCGTTCTTCCGTGCCGCCAATCCGAATTCCAAACCTGATAACGACTAAACCGATTATCGCGCCAGAGCCGCCGTCTTGCGGCCGTGTTATGTGGTATCGTTTTAAATCTTCGGGAAATAGGGTGACGGTTACTGGTTGCCCTGCTGTTGGCTGGAACCGGTAAGCATTCTTATCCGGTGACAGCTGGCGGGCAATCTGTGGCCGTCGGACGGGCATCCGGGCCGACCGGATTGATACCGGTTTGGTCAATTCCGGCACCGCCCTGGTTCCCCCAAATGGTGCCGGTCCGCAAATCCTTCATGCCGGACTGCCTTAGGTGTCCGGAATGATCCCCTAGCTTATAAGCGTTTCCGCTTCGCGTTTGCTTTGATCAAGCGCTTCGTCCCAACCCATTAGCCAGTCCTCGTGATCACGGCTGTCGGATGGATAGGGGTTTTCGGTCAGTCGATGGGAACCCAGTCCCGCCGAAAAGCCCGATCCATAAGCAGGATTGGGAAGATGCCGTTCATGCACAACCGGGGCATTGGTATCGTAAATCTGATTGCGAAATGCCGGTAGCGAGCACAAGACACCATCATCAATCCCCATCGGATAGGCCATCATCATGGCCCTGCCAAGGGATGTGATCGACAGGCTACCGTCCATCGATGTCTGCACCAGGCCGGCAATTTTCAGATGTGAAATCGCGATGTTGATGCGTCGTCGCAAATCGGGTGTGTCTTCGACAATGATCTGATTGCCATCATCATCCGTGCAAAACAGGGATAAAATGCGTTCAAGAAGGACGCTTTGGTCAAGGTTGCCTTCGGCACAGCGTAGCACCGTCAGCATCAAGGCGGGATCGCCAGGCACGAAATCCGTCGAAGTGGACATCAGGGGCCTCCGTTCTGTCCGAACCGAATTCCCTCCCATAGGCAGCGTTTCTCTCTCGTTTTCGGAACCGTTGCCGGAACCCTGCTGCCTTTTATTATTATAGTTTGCAGATATGTTTCCATCTTGTGAAGACAAGATTGCGCTTTGGTAGAATTTTTTGATTTTCAAGCTGATTTTGATGCAAACTCTGCATGATCCCGCAAGAAATGCCGGAGATTCAACGCGATATCCCATATCCATGTCGCGTTTTTGAAAACGATCACATTTCCGATATTGGTCGGTTGGGCAGGTGGTTAACGCGGCTCGGTTGATCCGGTGTCGGATTTTGAGCCGTCGGTTTTGCCGGTGCTTTTTGCCCCATCGGGGCTGCGCCAGACCCGGACTTTGTTCCGGCCGCCTTCCTTGGCGGCATAAAGGGCCTGGTCGGCCTTTTCGATGATCTGTTCAATGGTGCGGGTTTTTGTCATCGGAGCTGCCCCGATAGAGGCAGTGACTGGCAATATCGTGCCGTCATTAAGCGTAACCGGAGATGCTTCGATCACGCGGCGCAGACGTTCAAGAACGCGGGCGGATTGCTTCATGTCGGCATTCGGAAGGCAAATCAGGAATTCTTCACCGCCATAGCGATAGACCTTGTCGAACGGGCGGACATGGGATTGCAGGATACCGGCGACCGACTGCAAAACCAGATCTCCGACCTGATGGCCATGGGTATCGTTGACCGCCTTGAAATGATCCAGATCGACCAAGGCAATTGCGGTTGGTGTATCGGTCCGCACAGAACGTTCACGTTCGGTGCCAAGGTCGCCCAGCATGGTTTGCCGGTTATAGGTGCCCGTTAACGGATCAACATCGGAGCGCGCAGTCCGGAAGGCGCGTTCAAGTCGGCGAAGTTGCGCAAAAAACGATTCGGCGCGCAGCGACATTATCTCGAACTCGGCTTCGTCGACATCACCGTCGATCTCGTGGCCTTCCAGAAGGCGTCTGGCAGAGGCGTGAAGCTGTTCATGGGTGGCGGCAAGCGCGCGCATCGCAGGCTGGTCTATGAGCCTGTTATGGCGATTAAGAGCATACCAGGCACCAAAGTCGCAATCGTGATCTTCGCTATGGTCGTGGGGAGTGACGGGGGCGGTATTGCCGGCAGGCAAGGTAAGGCGACGGCTCCATCCCAGCAGGAGAGTGATATGCTCGCTTAGCGCCTTGTCGAGTTCGGCCAGAATATCGCGTTCCGCATCGGCCATGCCGACTTCGGCGATGCTTTCGCCCATCTTCCGGGATTTGCCCGGTTTGGCTTTGCTGTTTTTGGCAACCTTGTTCGGGCTGTCACTCATCTGCGAATCCGGGGAATACTTCGACAAAGGTCTGTTTTAACAGCCTATCGAGTTCCGCCATAGAAATATCGACGCCAAGATCGGCAAGGCTGGTGACGCCATGATTGGAAATACCGCAGGGAACAATCCCGCCGAAATGCGACAGATCGGGATTAACATTGATCGCGATGCCATGGAATGTGACCCAGCGTCGCACCCGGACACCGATGGCGGCGACTTTATCTTCGCGCCCGCCTTCACGGGCAACCCAGATGCCGACCCGGCCATCGCGGCGTTCGCCGGCAATGCCAAGCAGGGCGAGTGTGCGAATCACCCATTCTTCCAGATTATGAACATAGGCGCGGACATCGCGACCGCGTCTTTTGAGGTCCAGCATCAGGTAAACGGTGCGCTGTCCGGGGCCGTGATAGGTATATTGTCCGCCACGTCCCGCGTCATAGACGGGGAAGCGATCGGGATCAACAAGATCTTCGGTATGCGCGCTGGTCCCCGCCGTATATAACGGCGGATGTTCCAGAAACCATACGAGTTCCGTGGCTTTGCCTTCATGGATGGCTTCGGCGCGCGCTTCCATTTCGGCCAGTGCTTCGGGGTAGGAAACCAACCCGGAGGCGGTGCGCCAGTCGGGAATTTGCGCGGTAGGGGCGATGGTTTGCATTTTTCCTGTCAAATAAGTGAAATGAGCCCTTGATCAGGGGTAACCTTTTTGCTATCTCCCTTTCCGCACCAAGGCAAGCCCGCAAAATTACCTCATGGGTTTGCAGACAAGACATATGCGGTCGTGGCGGAATTGGTAGACGCGCAGCGTTGAGGTCGCTGTGGGCTAACCCCCGTGGAAGTTCGAGTCTTCTCGACCGCACCATTATCTGGATCTTTTCTTCGGGAAGGGTCATGAAAAAGAACCCGCCAGTGATGGCGGGTTTTTTCGTTTCGGATGATCCCCATATGAAACGGGACCGCTATTGGGGCGGGAACGAGGAAAGTTGCGGTGTGGCGTTGAAAATTATGCAATGCTGACCCTTGTCGTGTTTGGGCACTTCTTTGAACTGAATGCTTCAAACCGGCTTGAAAGTACTCTACGCTGTGCGCCCCACTTAAAGGCAAAATAATCAGGATTTAACCAATTTACGGTTAATTTGGCTCAAATACCTGAAATTAAAAGGTATTCTTATGGCAAACAGAAATGACAAGCTGCGCGAAGCGGCTTTGGACTATCACCGGTATCCCACCCCGGGGAAGCTGTCCGTTACGGCAACCACGACGCTTGCGAACCAGCGTGACCTTGCGCTGGCTTATTCGCCGGGTGTTGCGTTCGCCTGCGAGGAAATCGTCAAAGACCCTGAAACCGCTGCCGAATATACCGCGCGCGGCAATCTGGTTGGCGTGATTTCCAATGGTACGGCGGTTCTGGGCCTTGGCCCGATCGGTCCGCTGGCATCCAAGCCGGTGATGGAAGGCAAGGCGGTTCTGTTCAAGAAATTCGCCAATATCGATGTCTTCGACCTTGAAGTGAACGAGACCGACCCACAGAAATTCATCGACATTGTCGCGGCACTTGAACCGACATTTGGTGGTGTTAACCTGGAAGACATTAAGGCGCCGGAATGCTTCATTATCGAGAAGGCATTGCGCGAACGCTGCAATATTCCGATTTTCCACGATGACCAGCATGGTACGGCGATTTGCGTTGCCGCAGCAGTGCGCAACGGCCTTCGGGTTGTTGGCAAGGATATCAGCAAGGTGCGCCTTGTGGCGTCGGGTGCAGGGGCAGCAGCGCTTGCGTGCCTTAACCTTCTGGTTTCCATGGGCATGCCGCGTGAAAACATCACCGTGACCGACCGGTTCGGCGTTGTTTACAAGGGACGCAAGGAAGAGATGGATCCGTGGAAAGCGGAATATGCCATCGATACCAATGCACGGACCCTGAATGACGTGATCGAAGGGGCTGATGTGTTCCTCGGTCTTTCGGCGCCGAATATCATGGGCGAGGAAGAACTGCGCAAGATGGGCGAACGCCCGATCATCATGGCGCTGGCCAACCCGACCCCGGAAGTTTCGCCGGAACTGGTCAGGGAAATCCGCCCGGATGCTGTTATGGCGACCGGACGTACGGATTACCCGAATCAGGTTAACAACGTCCTTTGCTTCCCGTTCCTGTTCCGCGGGGCGCTTGACGTCGGCGCGACCGAGATCAACGAGGAAATGAAAATCGCCGCAGTCGAGGCAATTGCCGATCTGGCAACCGCCGAGGTTTCTGACATTGTTGCGGCGGCTTATGGTGGGCAGGAACTGCGTTTCGGCCCGGAATACCTTATTCCCAAGCCGTTTGATCCGCGCCTGATGCTTGAAATCCCGCCGCGCGTGGCAAAAGCCGCAATGGATAGTGGTGTTGCCAAACGCCCGATCACGGATTTCGATGCGTATCGTCAGCAGCTTGAAGGCTTTGTCTTCCGGTCCGGTCTGGTGATGAAGCCGGTCTTTGATATGGCACGCGCACACAAGAAACGTGTTGTCTATCCAGAAGGTGAATCGCGCCGTGTTCTGCAGGCCTGTCAGGTTCTGGTCGATGATGGTGTTTGTCATCCGGTTCTGATCGGTCGTCGTGATGTGATCCTTGAACGCATTGCCGAGCTTGGCTTGCGCCTGATTCCGGACGAGCAGGTTGAAATCCATGATCCCGAGGACAATCCGCATTTCGAACAGGATTGGCAGGATTTCCACAACATCATGGGCCGTCGCGGTATCAACCCGGAATATGCGCGTTCCATCGTGCGTACCCGTCCGACCGTGATTGCCGCCCTGATGCTTCGCCGCGGCGAAGTGGATGCGATGCTGTGCGGTTGTCAGGGTGGTTTCCTGCGTCATCTGCGCTATGTGCGGAACCTTGTCGGCGTACAGAAAGGTGTTACCGACTTCTCGACCGTCAATATGATGATCATGAAGCAGGGGACATTCTTCCTGACCGATACTTATGTGTCGGTTGATCCGACGCCGGAACATGTTGCGGAAACCGCGATCATGGCCGCCGACGTGGTCAAACGTTTCGGGATCACGCCAAAGGCCGCCCTGATTTCGCATTCGAATTTTGGCAGCCATGAAAACAAATCGGCCTGTAAGATGCGCGATGCGTTGCAGCTGATCCGTACCCTGGCACCGGACCTTGAGGTTGAGGGTGAAATGCATGCCGATGCCGCGATTTCCGAAGAAATCCGGTCCCGCATTTTCCCGAATTCAATGTTGAAAGGCTCGGCCAACCTTCTGGTGATGCCGACGCTTGATGCAGCGAACATTTCCTACAACATGGTCAAGATGCTGGGTGATGGTTTGCCGGTTGGTCCGATTCTGGTCGGTGCGGCCAAACCGGCCCACGTGGTCAGCCCGTCGATTACGGTGCGTGGTATCGTCAATATGAGTGCGATTGCCGTGGTTGATGCCATCAATCGTAGTCAGGAACACAATTAACCGCACATTGCTATCGCGCGGCCCTTGACCGGGCCTGACCGATAGCGCAGAAACAGCCGTGTCGGGCAAAATGGTCCGGCACGGCATTTTTAATTGAAGTGCAGGAACGGACTTAGCGCGCAACACATTCAGAGGAGGGGCAGATGACGGATCAGGTCGAAGAACTGGAACGTCCGACGGAAAATACGTCGTCTGGTGACGACTATGTCGATCTTACTCCCGAATATGCGCGCGAGATTCTTGATGCACTGGGCGACGATGACGTATCGCGCGCCGAAGAACTGATTTCCGAACTTCACTTTGCCGATATCGCCGACCTTCTGGGGTGGGCCAGCAGCAGCCAGCGCGCAAAACTTGTTGATCTGATTCGTCCGGATTTCGACCCGGAACTTCTGACCGAGCTTGATGACGAGCTGCGCGAAGAAGTTATTTCGCTGCTTGGTACCGAAGCGGTGGCCGAAGCGATTTCCGAACTCGATTCGGATGACGTGGTCGAAGTTGTCGAATATCTGGAAGAAGAGGACCAGAAAGAACTTCTGGGCGCGCTTTCCGATATTGAACGCGCACGTGTCGAAGAAGCACTGTCCTATCCGGAATATACAGCCGGTCGTATCATGCAGCGCGAGCTGGTGGCGATACCGGATTACTGGTCGGTCGGGCAAACCATCGATTTCTTGCGGTCGGCGAAGAACCTGCCCGATGATTTTTATGACATCATCGTTGTTGATCCGCGATACAGCCCGGTCGGGATCGTGCCGCTGTCGCGCGCAATCCGCACCAATCGTCCGGTTCTGATACGCGATGTGATGGATGCCGAAAACATGCGCACGGTCGTCGTGACCGAAGAACAGGAAAACGTCGCCCATCTGTTCCGTCAGCGCGACCTTATTTCGGCACCGGTTGTCGATGATAGCGGCCGACTGGTCGGTGTGATCACGGTCGATGACGTGGTTGACGTCATCGATGAAGAATACGAAGAAGACATGATGCGCCTTGCCGGTGTTGGCGAGGAAGACGATCTTTCAAGTGCGATTTTTGATACCACGCGATCACGCTTTACATGGTTGCTGGTCAATCTGTTTACGGCCATTGCTGCATCAATGGTGATCGGAATGTTCGAGGCTACCATTCAGAAACTGGTGGCCCTGGCCGTGCTGATGCCGATTGTTGCCTCGATGGGGGGCAATGCCGGGACCCAGACCTTGACGGTTGCCGTGCGGGCGATTGCCACGCGTGAACTGGCCAGCACCAACGCCTGGCGTGTGATCCGCAAGGAAGTGGCGGTGTGTGGCCTGAACGGGCTGGCTTTTGCGGTGTTAAGCGGGGCGGTGACATGGTTCTGGTTCGGTGATGCTTTGCTCGGTGCCGTAATCGGGGCTGCCATGATCATCAATCTGCTGTTTGCGGGATTGTTTGGCGCATTGATCCCGCTTGGCCTTGAGCGGGCCGGGATTGATCCGGCCGTGTCTTCATCGGTGTTTCTGACGACGATTACCGATGTTGTCGGGTTCTTTGCCTTCCTTGGGCTGGCGGCGACATTTCTGCTGTAAAGTTCTTTTTACCAGACACGCAAAAGCCGGGCGACGAGGCCCGGCTTTGTTAATTGCGATCCCGGATGAAAGCCAACGATCAGCTTCGGGCTGGAGGTTTGTCTGACGGGTTCTGCCGTGTCAGCAATGCCGTGGTTTCAATTGCATCGACAGGCAGAGATAACAGGAAGCCCTGCAATTCATCGCAGTCTGCCGATTGCAGGACGGCCAATTGATCCTCGGTCTCGACCCCGACGGCAACCACCTTGCGGTTCAGGCTTTTGCACAGGCGAATGGCCGGTTGCAGGATGCTGTTTTCGGGTTGTTCATCAAGGGCGATATTGAATAATGCCTTGGACAGTTTGATGCGCTGAACCGGGAAGCGTTTCAGGTAACGAAGCGACGTATTGGCCGCAGCAAAGTGATCCAGCGTCAGGCCAATGCCCGCCTCGGCGAAGCGATAGAACTGGCCAAGTGCGCGTTCGGGATCGCGCATGGCGATTTCCTCGGACACTTCGATTTCGATCATGGCGGGATCGATCTCATGTGCCTTGGTCAGTTCGACAATGCTTTTAAGCAGATCGGCCTGAATGAACTGGCGGCTTGATACGTTCAGCGCGACCGGGACCGGGACATAGCCCTCATCACGCCATTGGGCGATCTGGGCGCAGACGGTCTCAATGATCCAGCGACCCAGCGGCGACAAAAGACCAGTACGATCGGCAACGGCAATGAAATCAGGCGGCAGGCGTCTTTTGCCGCTTTCATCAATCCAGCGCAACAGGGCTTCGAAGCCGGTAATGGTCCGGTCGGATGTGCGATAGCGCGGCTGGAATTCCAGCATAAAGCGTTTTTCATCAACAGCACGACGCAACTGCGTTTCCATCGAAAGGCGTGCATGCATGACGCTGTTCATCGTTTCGACAAAGAAGCAATAGGACGATTCTGCGGATTTCTGTGCGCGATACATTGCGGCATCGGCATTGGCCAGCAATTGCGATGGCGCCCGTGCATCGTTGGGATAAAGGGCAACCCCGACACTGACATGCAGACGGATTTCGTCATTGCCGCCGGCCTGGATCGGTTGCGACATGGCTTCGACGATGCGTTCAGCGACAAGGGCAGCACCTTCTGCCTCGGACAGGTCGGTCGCGATAACGGCAAACATATCGCCCGAAAAACGCGCACAACTGTCTTTTTCCCGAACGGTCGCCCGCAGGCGCCCCGAAACGGTACGCAGTGTTTCATCGCCAATGTCCGAGCCGAAGCGGTCATTGATGGCACGGAAATTATCAATATCAACAACCAGAACCGCCAGAAGCTTTTCATAACGTTTGGCATGGGCAACCGCCTGATTAAGCCGGTCGTCAAACAGGGCCCGGTTCGGCAAGCCGGTCATCGGATCGTGGGTCGCCAGATACCGCAGACGATTGACCGATGCATTGGCCGCCGGATTGTGATGCAGGGTAATATCGACGCAATCATCGTGATTGACGGATGGTCGCATCGACAGATCGCACACCACATGCACGCCTTCGGCGCTTCGGACGACCCATTCGCGTCGGATTTCCTCGTCGCCACGGCTAAGCGCAAGCAGCATTTTTTCCTGTGCCCGGCGCGATGCGGTGCCATCGGACTGGAATTCCGGTGCCAGATTATAGAACCGTATGAAACCGTAATCCTCTTCGCGCAGGTCAAAGAAATCGGCGGTTTCGGGCGTCATGGATTTCAGATGACCATCCAGACGCGTGATGGCAAGCGACAGGTCGCTGATGTCATCGGGGGCACGCATGTGATGGATGATGCGACCCGAAGATCGCGGCTGCCGGTTGGCAAGAACAAAGACCATAATCGTCATGACGATTGTGATTGCCGCACCGATGAACAGAACCATTTCGGGGCTGAACATGGCCTGATTTGCGAGGGCCGGATCAGCCGTGACATCGACATGCCACTGGCGACCGGCAATGTCGACGGCGGTGGTCTGTTCCAGCCTGGGATCATCGCCTTCGCCCTGAAGATCAAACAGAACGGTGTCGCCTTCGCGAACGCGAACAGAATAACCGATAATGCCTTCGTCATCGATGACCGATGTCAGCATGGTCCGGATGCGGATGACACCGTTGATGACGCCGATGATCTGCCCGTCACGGCTAAGCACCGGGGTATAGACAGCAAATCCGCGTCCACCCTGTAGCAATTCAAGAGTGGGCGTAATCTGTGTGCGGCGTTGATCCAGCGCGATATCAAGGACCGGCCCGGCAAGCGGATGGCGTTTAAGATCAGCCCCCATCGCGGGGACATTACCCTTGATCGGGGCGACATACATGATGATGTAATTCGGCGTTACCCAGTTGACGGCCTGCAGGGCAGGAAACCGCGCCTGCAACGGGGTGGCGAGACTAAGATAATCGCGTTCCTCTGTCGGTGCCCCGTCCTGCCAGTTGTCGGCAAAGGTTTCCAGAACATGCAGATTGTTGTCGACAATCTGTTTGACCTGCCGGGCAATGCCAACGGACATGATCCGGGCAGAGGACAGCAGCATTGTATCGCGGTTCTGAAGTGCGTTGCTCCAGAGCAGGAAGGTCGCGAGTGCCAGCAGCACGGCAGTCATGAAGCTGGCAAGAAGGGCCTGCTTGCGAATGCCGGTTTTGCGTTCGGTTGCTGTTTCTTCAGTTGGCCGGTTATCGTCTTCCATGTCTTCCCCAAGTGTCACGATCATGGTGGATCGTGATATTATTCTGCGTCTCGACCGAGAGGGACAGATTGCATCCGGTGGCAACTGTCAGAATGATACCTTGGCGGGACGGCGTTTTTGTAATTGTCGAAAATAGCATCTCAGCGCTTTGTGGCCCCCAAATTAATCCACTAGGCTGTTTATGGGGACATTCTTACACGATTTTAAGGGTTTGAGCGTGGGCAAAAGCGAATAAAGGTTAAATTTCAACTGATCCCGTGGTCACTTGTCAGATAGAAAGGCGGATTTCGGGCGTTTGGGCAGCCATGCATTGTGCAGGTCTGTTCGCAACGGCATATCTGGTGTATGTCGATGTCCGGTGGCCAACCCGCAAGGCAACCGAAAAGACCGATCAAAGAGAGAGTTCATGAAACATCACAGCCGCAATCCCCGTGCCCGCGGTGGACGTCGTAAATCTGCGCCAGCTCGCGATCCGCTGATCGGGTTCGAGGCGACTACGACAGTTCGCGAGATCGGATCACGCGGCGACGGGATTGCCAGCGTTACGGGCCCCGGTGGCGCCAGCATCATTGCTTATGTCGATTGTGTCCTGCCCGGCGACGAGGTTCGCGTCGCCCTGCGTCAGAAACGCGGGGACGGGTATGGTGCGGAGCTGATCGAACTGATTGCACGCAGTGCTCCGGCCAGTGCACCACGTTGCAGTCATTATGAAAGTTGCGGCGGGTGTGCGCTTCAGCATCTGGACGACGATGCCTACCGGAACTGGAAGCGCCAGAAGGCGCTGACGGCAGTTCAGCGTGCCGGACTTGATCCGGACGATGCCGAAGAACTGGTGGGAGCGGTTGAAATTTCACCCCCGGCAAGCCGTCGTCGGGCGGGTTTTGCCGTTCATGTGGGGGCAACAGGTGTGCATGTCGGTTTCCATGGCCGGTTCAGCCATACAGTCATCGACATCACCGACTGTGCCGTTCTGCATCCCGACCTGATGGCATTCCGTGGTGCCTTTGCGGCCTTTCTTGGCAAATGTGATCCGGATGCTGCAAAGGCCGTCAAGGAAGTGTT
Organism: uncultured Thalassospira sp.; assembly: GCA_946885765.1. The sequence continues at coordinate 1,974 of CAMPHD010000001.1, read as the reverse complement.
TGCGACCCGTGCTGACAACGGACTTGATGTGGTGATACATGCGAGTGTCGAGCCGGGGCTTGATATGCGCCAGGATTTGGCCGAATTTGCCCAAAATCTTGATCTGGCAAGGTTAAGCTGGAAAGTCGGCGACGCAAATGATGAGCCGGTCGCCGCACGCCGTACGCCGACCGTGGCATTCGAGGGGATTGATGTCCCGGTTCCGCCCGGTGGTTTCCTTCAGGCAACGCAAAGTGGCGAGGCATCGCTTGTCAATGCCATCAAGACGGCCTTGCAACGCATTCCGGCCCGCCATGTTGCCGATCTGTTTTGCGGCATTGGCAGCTTTACCTTTGCGCTGGCACTGGGTGGGGATCGTCGAAATGTGATGGCGGTCGAAAGTGATCCGCGTGCGGTGCGCAGCCTTCAATATGCGGTGGGGCAATCGTCGAGTCCGATCAAGGTTGTCGAACGCGACCTGTTTCGGCGGCCGCTGGATAAATCCGATCTTTCCGGGCTTGATCTTGTGCTGTTTGATCCGCCGCGGGCAGGGGCTTTGGCGCAGTGCGAGTATCTTGCTGTCGACGGGCCGGAATGGCTGATTGCTGTATCCTGTAATCCGGCGACTTTTTCGCGTGATATCAGAGTGTTGCGGAATGGTGGTTATGAATTGAAACAGGTGTTGCCGGTTGATCAGTTTTTGTGGTCGGCCCATCTGGAAATATTCGCGGTTTTGCAACGTCAGAACGCAGCATCATAGTCAAACGCATCAGTTACCTGATTTGGCTTAATATTTAACTTCAAGTGCACTATACTTCTGTCTGGTTTTTCCGCCGGACTTCCATGATGGGCTGCCCGGCTTCGGATCAATGTGGTTCGGACCGGGAGGTGGCATGTAGCTGCATAACCGGCTTGTTTGTGCGGAAACGACATTGCAGGCAGTTGGTAGTCCTTATCCGGTCTATACAGATACTGCGCGCGCCATCGCGCCGCAGCAACGATTGCTTGCGTCCGTCGATACGATCCAAAGCAGCAATGCGCAGAATTCCAGCCGCAGCAACGATGCCCTTCGCAACAGCGGTTCTGCTTCTCAGAACCTGCGGGGGTCGCTTGGGCGTGCCGATGATCTTCTGAAAACAGCGGATGACGATCTTTCGCGGATCGGTTCGGCGCTTGATGAAATCGATACGCTGGTGACCAGCGTTGAAAACAATTCATCGTTGTCGCGAACTGAACGCGCATTTATTTCGTCGCAAATTCAGGACTATCTCGAACAGATCGACGATATCGCGGCCAGCAGCAGTTACGATGGTCGGAACTTGCTCGATAGTGATCAGACTCTTGAATTGCAGATCGGGTCGGGTACGACATCAAGTGATCGTTTGAATGTCGAGTTTTTTGCATCGGGCACAGAGGAGTTGGCAACCGGCTTATCCGCCATTGATGTTTCCGATGATGCGGCGGTTTCGAATGCGCGTGATCTTGTCGATGCCGCGCAAGAAGAGCTTTCCAGCCGGGAACTGTCATTACAGGCGGATCGCCAAAGCATTTCCGGTGCCGCAGATCGCAGCCGCGTTTCGCAGGTCGTGGGAGATAATATCCTTCAGGCGCAGCTTGCCGCGGCCGAGCCAAACATTGCCGATCAGGCACGATCAGGAATTGTAGAGGCATTCCAGGGCTATCTTGACGAGGTATCCGCACAGTTGCAGTATCAGACCGTGACCGTTGGGGGGATCAGCCTGCCAGAACCACGGCCAGAACCCGTTACCGAACGCGATGATCCGTTTGTCTATGATCCGAATGCGGATCCGTTTAACCGGGATGATACGGAATACTTCACGCCGGATGCGCGAACAAATACCAGTAATCCGCCTCTATCCACCGGGTTTGATGGCTATGACAGCAACGGCAGTGGTACCGGAATTGGCGGGGCCTCGTCAGGCGGCAGCGGGGCAGGTGGTGCGAGTGGGACCAGCGGATCGCGTGTATCAATAG